>NZ_JBHVSY010000002.1:0-106861 GCF_042884935.1 Streptomyces sp. NPDC058092 | reverse complement strand
GCGCTCACCCTCGCGGTCAACGTCGCCTGTACGGCCTCCAGCACCGTCACCAACACCGCCACCGTCACCGGAGGCGGCGACACCACCACCCACACCGCCACCGATCCCACGGCCATCACCGGCGCCTGCCCGCCCACGCTGGCGATCAGCAAGACCCACAGCGGCGCGTTCGGGCAGGGCAAGAGGGGCACCTACAGCATCACGGTCACCAACAGTGGCACCGGCCCGACCGACGGCACCACCGTCACTCTGACCGAAACCTTGCCCAAGGGACTCACCCCCGTCTCGCTCAGCGGCACTGGATGGGCCTGCAGCCGATCCACCCTCACCTGTACCCGCAGCGACGTCCTCCCCTCAGGGAGCAGCTACCCACCCATCACCCTCAAGGTGGACGTCTCCTGCAAGGCCTCCAGCACCGTCACCAACACCGCCACCGTCACCGGAGGCGGCGACACCACCACCCACACCGCCACCGACCCCACCAAGATCAAGCGTCACCAGCACGACAAGCACTGCGATCACCACGACCACTGGTAGGGCGACTCCCCTTGATGAGATCCGGCTAGAGCTACGGATCAGAAGCTGCCCGTGCCCCATCCGCGCAACAACACAGCCCCCTGACCGTCTCGTCCGGTCAGGGGCCATTCACCGGCGCGGTGGGTGGGGGCTTTGAACCCAGGGTGGCTCGCGCACGACCGTTTTCAAGACCTGTCTGTCGTTGGCGGGCCGGATCTGGCGTCCGGCTGATCCGGCAGGTTACGACTTCACGGGCGAAGCCGCAGGTCCGGGGCCAATTGCGTGACATCAATAACTGACATCAACAGAGGCGTACAACCACGCACGGCGGCGGGCCCGTAAGCGGCGGACGGACCAACAGATCCCAGCAGGCGAACGGTCCGTGATGGTGCTGCACGCGCCTACGGATCAGAAGGTTGCAGGTTCGAATCCTGCCGAGTGCACAGCAGGCCAGGGGCCTTCAGGAGAAATCCTGTAGGCCCCTGGCTTTTGCGTTGACGGAAGTCTTTGACGGGCCGTGGAGAAAAAGTGGGTCGAGGCCGGGCGGCCAGGGCGAGCGCCCGGTCCGACTTGGCGAGCCGGAATCCGCGGTGACCCTTCGCGAGTGCCTGAGGCCCCGTGGCCGGGGCGGCCGACCTGCGCTGCTTCACCTGCTTCGCTCACCTGTTCGGGCCGCGGCCCGAGTTGTCGTCCAGGGCACGCAGAAGCCCGGCCGGGTCAGGCCGATGCCTTGACGGCCGAGCCCGCCCGGGCCCGCTCCTGCACGACGCGGCGGCGCCGGGTCGGCATCCCGAGCGTCGGGTTGGCGACGCCCCAGGCCGCGCCTTTGCAGACCAGCTCCTTGTAGACGGCGGCGAGCCGTCCGGTCAGGGCCGCCCGGACGGCGCGGTCGTCGGCGGTGACGTACTGGATCACGCCTTCCTTGCGGCCCAGTGAGATGCACTGGTTGAAGTAGCGGAGCGGCGCGTTCGGGAGCTTCCCGCCGGTCAGGCGTGCCGCGATGGCGTCGGCGGCCTGCCATGCGGTCGGGGTGCCCGAGGCGCACGACATCCGCAGCGGCTTGTCGCCGGGGCCCATCACCATGGCCGCGTCGCCGATGGCGTACACGTCCGGGTGCGAGACCGAGCGCATGGTCCCGTCGACCACGATCTGGCCTGTGCCGGTGATCTCCAGAGCGGTGGCCTTCGCGATCGGGTGGACCGCGAAGCCGGTGGTCCACACGGTGACCGCGGCCGGGACGGACTTGCCGTCGGCGGTGGCGACGCGGTCGGCCTCCACGCCGGTGACGGCGGTGTGCTCGTGCACGGTGATGCCGAGCCTGTCGAAGACCCTCCGCAGGTGCCGGCGGCCTTTGGGCGAGAGCCAGTCGCCGAGCCCGCCGCGGGCGGCGAGGGCGATGTCGAGGTCCGGGCGGGACTCGGCGATCTCGGTCGCGGCCTCCAGGCCGGTGAGGCCGCCGCCGACGACGACCACGGGCTGTCCGGCGTCCAGGCCGGCCAGGCGCTCGCGCAGCCGGAGCGCTCCGGGGCGGCCGGCGACCTCGTGGGCGTGCTCGGCGGTGCCGGGGACGCCTTGGGTGTTCCAGCCGCTGCCGAGGGCGTACACGAGGCTGTCGTACTCCAGTTCCGCGGCGCCGTTCGCGTCGATGACGGCGACGGTCTTGCGGTCGACGTCGACGCCGGTGACCTTCGCGAGCTTCAGTTCGACGCCGGTGCCTGCGAACATCTCGCTGAAGGGCCGGGGTTTGAGGTCCTGGCCGACCGCCAGCTGGTGCATCCGGACGCGCTCGACGAAGTCGGGCTCGGCGTTGACGAGGGTGATGGCGACGTCCTCCCGGCGCAGCCGCTTGGCGAGGCGCCCGGCGGCGATGGCTCCGGTGTATCCGGCTCCGATGACGACGATGCGGTGCTGCATTTCCTGGCTCCTGTCTCGCGCGGGTTCGCCACTTGAACCGGGCAGCCCGCCGTTTCCTGACAGGAACGCGATGTGAAGCACCTCACATCGGGGTCAGAAGGCGTGGAGCAGAGGTTCCCCGTGGTCGGTGCCCGCCCACCGCTGGGTCGCGCGTTCGAGTTTGTCGGGGTTGACCTGGTTGCGGAACGCGGCGATGCCCTCGGCGGTGACCTCCAGGCACATGATGCCGATGACCCGGCCGTCGACGACCGCCACGACGGCGGGGGCGCCGTTGGCGGTCGTGGCGTAGACCTCGGGGGAGCCGCCGGCGATGGCGCGCTTTGCCTTGCCGGGTTTGAACAGGCCCCGCATGAACTTCGCGACCGCGAGGGCGCCCTCGAACGCCTTGGCACGGGCCGGGACCTTCCCGCCGCCGTCGCCGACCGAGACGGCGTCCTCGGTGAGCAGCCGCACGAGCGGCTCGGTCCGGCCGCTGGTGGCGGCCGCGAGGAACTCCTCGACGATCCGCCGGGCGGCGGCCTCGTCGATCTCGGTGCGGGCCCTGCCGTCCGCGACGTGCTTCTTGGCGCGGTGGAAGAGCTGCTGGCCGGCGGCCTCGGTGATGTCCAGGATCTCCGCGATCTTCCGGTGCGGGTAGTCGAAGGCCTCGCGCAGCACATACACCACCCGCTCGTCGGGGGAGAGGCGCTCCATGAGGGCGAGGACCGCGTACGAGACCGATTCGCGCTGCTCGGCGGTGTCGGCCGGACCGAGCATCGGGTCCCCGGCGAGCAGCGGCTCGGGCAGCCATTGGCCCACATAGGTCTCGCGCCGGGCACGGGCCGAGGTGAGCTGGTTGAGGCACAGGTTGGTGAGGACCTTCGTCAGCCAGGCCTCGGGGACCTCGATGCGGTCGATGTCGGCGGCCTGCCAGCGCAGGAACGTGTCCTGCACGGCGTCCTCGGCATCGCTCGCGGAGCCGAGGAGGCGGTAGGCGATGGCCTCCAGGCGGGGCATGGAGGCCTCGAACCGGTCCATGTGGTTCACGGTCAGAGCCATGGCCCGGATCCTAGCTCTCACAGCGTGCGACCGACCTCGGGCTGCGGCCCTGCGCCACTCGACCGGTGCTGTTCGACTTCCGGGACGCAGTGGATCGCGGTGATCGAGTCGATCTCGGGGCCCATTCGCGTGTGGCGGCGACTGGGCGCTCAGGTCGGGCCCTCCTTGGGGAGGCGGTGGACCGATCCGCCCTCGGTGGCGGCCTCCTCACCGCGCGGGAGGACAGCCGTAGTTGATCCGTAAGTGACGGCAATCCTGACGGCAACTACGGCACGAGGAGCTGATGATCAACCCCGTTGGCGATCAATCCGGAAGGCGTATCCGGTGGAGGGCGCAAGCGCCTGCCAGGATCACGCTGTGAACGAGTCTTCGATTGCCACGAGACTGAGCGGCGCCCTCGACTGGGCAGGACTGGTCCCGTCCGCCCTTCTTCTTGCGGGGGGCATCAGGGACTACCGAGACGGCGGATCCGTGGGCTGGCCGATCGGCGGAGCGCTGTTGGTTCTGCTCAGCCTCTGGGTGATCTGTCGCGGGAGGTCTCGCCGGAGCGGCAGGACCACCGAGTTGCCGTAGGCGTCCAGCAGAGCCGTACCGCAACCACCCCCGACCGCCCCGACCGCCCCGTCCGCTACCGTCATTCCAGGGCCTCGTAGCGGCCGGAATGGTCGTTGCTGACCGATCTCGCCAAAGCTACGGATCAGAAGGTTGCAGGTTCGAATCCTGCCGAGTGGACAGTGGCAAGAGGCCCTCGGAATCGCCGTCGTCCGGGGGCCTCTTGGCCTTTCCTCCGCCTGAATCGGAATCCGGGAGTTCACGCATGGGGTGCATGGGGTGGCAGTGCACCGGGCTGCGGTGGCCGGATGCGCAGGGGGTGCCCGTCCTGGGGTGGCGGCGGGGCGGGGCCGCGCGGGTGAGTGCGCCGGCGTACGGGACGGAGCTCGGGTTCCGGGCGGTGGGGCGGCGGCACTGTGTCGGGGCGCGCGGGAACGCGTGTCCGGTGGGGGCCGTGGTGGCGGGGCGGAGCACGGGGGCGCGGTGTCCGGAGTGTGCGCGGCTGGACAGGGCGCATTCGGTGGCCGCCGACACGATCGCCGACGACCCTCGGACGTACCGCGTGTATCTCGCCTGGTTCGGGCCGGGGATGGTGAAGGTCGGGATCACCGCCGAGGAGCGGGAGGCGGCGCGGCTGCGGGAGCAGGGGGCCGTGGTGTTCAGCTGGCTGGGGCGGGGGCCGTTGATGGCGGCGCGGCGGACCGAGGAGCTGCTGCGGTCGGCGCTCGGGGTGCCGGACCGGATTCCGTACGCCAGGAAGCGGGCCGTGCGCGCGGCGCTGCCGGGGGCGGCGGAGCGGCGGGCCGAGGTGGCGGAGCTCTACGCGCGGGCTGCGGCGCTGGAGGGGGCCGGGTGGCCGGAGTCGTTGGAGCGGCTGCCGTTCGAGGCGGTCGATCACGCCGGGGTGTTCGGGCTGGACGGCGCGGTCGAGGTGGCGTGGGCGGTCACCGAGTTGGTGGACGGGGGTGTGGTCGCGGGGCGGCTGGTGGCGGCGGCCGGGCCCGATCTGCATGTGGAGACGGTGACGCACGGGGTCGTGGTGCTGGACACCCGGCTGATGACCGGATGGGAACTGGCGGGCGCCGACGCGCGGGCCGGGGTGGGCGTTCCGGTGACCGACATCGGGGGCGGCGGCGTTCAGGGCGGGCTGTTCTGAGATCGTCGGGGCCGGAGGGCCGGAGGGCCGGAATCGTCGGGGCGGACGTGGGAATCGTCGGGGCCGGGCGGTGAAAGGGGCGCGTGATGAGTGGTGACGCAGACGACGTCGTGCGGTTCCGGGAACGGCTGGGGCTGCCCGGGATCATCGATGTCCATACGCACTTCATGCCGGATCGGGTGCTGCGCAAGGTCTGGGCGTACTTCGACTCCGCGGGGCCGCTGACCGGGATGGAGTGGCCGATCGAGTACCGGCACGACGAGGACGAACGCCTCGCGCTGCTGCGCTCGTTCGGCGTGCTCCGGTTCACCTCGATGCTCTACCCGCACAAGGCGGGGATGGCGGCCTGGCTGAACGGCTGGGCGGCCGACTTCGCGCACCGGGTGCCGGACTGCCTGCACACCGCGACGTTCTTCCCGGAGGAGGGCGTGGAGCGGTACGTGCGCGAGGCGGTGGAGGCGGGGGCGCGGGTCTTCAAGTCGCACGTCCAGGTGGGCGCGTACGACGCCAACGACCCGCTGCTGGAGCCGGTGTGGGGGCTGCTCGCGGAGGCCGGGGTGCCGGTGGTGATGCACTGCGGATCGGGGCCGGCGCCCGGCAAGCACACGGGGCCCGAACCGGTCGGCCGGCTGCTCGCCCGGCATCCGCGGCTGCGGCTGATCGTGGCGCACATGGGGATGCCGGAGTACGCGGAGTTCATGGAGCTGGCGGAGACGTACCCGGAGGTACGGCTCGATACGACGATGGCGTTCACGGACTTCTTGGAGGACTTCATGCCGTTCCCGGTGGCCGAGCGGGGGCGGCTCGCGGCGCTCGGGGACCGGATTCTGCTGGGCACGGACTTTCCGAACATCCCGCATCCGTACGCGCATCAGCTGCACGCCCTGGAGCGGCTGGAGTTGGGGGACGACTGGCTGCGGGCGGTCTGTCACGGCAACGCGAGCGCGTTGTTCGACGTGCGCTGAAGGGGTTGGAGGGCGCCGACGGTCGGTGGAGGACGGCGGAGGGCCATTTTTCTCAGGGAATTCACAGAATTGGGAAAGAGCCCTCTCAGAGGAGCCTCACAGGGTGGGGCCATGACGACGACGACCTCGCCCCAGGGGCGTACCGAACTGCTGAGGGCGGACCGCACCCCCGTCCGCGTGCTGGTGGTGGACGACGAGGCTCCGCTCGCCGAGCTGCTCTCCATGACGCTGCGTTACGAGGGCTGGGAGGTGCGCAGCGCCGGGGACGGGGCCGGTGCCGTCCGGATGGCGCGCGACTTCCGGCCCGACGTGGTGATCCTCGATGTGATGCTGCCCGACACGGACGGGTTCGCCGTGCTCGGCAGGCTGCGGCGGGAGCTGTCCGAGGTCCCCGTGCTGTTCCTGACCGCGCGCGACGCGGTGGAGGACCGGATCGCGGGGCTCACGGCGGGCGGCGACGACTACGTCACCAAGCCGTTCAGCCTGGAGGAGGTCGTGGCGCGGCTGCGCGGGCTGATCCGGCGGTCCGGTACGGCGGCCGTACGCAGCGAGTCGACGCTCGTCGTCGGCGATCTGGCGCTGGACGAGGACAGCCACGAGGTCAGCCGGGGCGGTACGTCCATCCACCTCACCGCGACCGAGTTCGAGCTGCTGCGCTTCCTGATGCGCAATCCGCGGCGGGTGCTGAGCAAGGCGCAGATCCTCGACCGGGTGTGGAACTACGACTTCGGCGGGCAGGCGAACGTCGTCGAGCTGTATATCTCGTATCTGCGCAAGAAGATCGACGCCGGACGGTCGCCGATGATCCATACCCGGCGCGGGGCGGGGTATCTCATCAAGCCCGGTGAATAGGCGCACGTACCGGCGGCGGGGGCCGTGGACGCTGCGGACCCGGCTCGTGGTCTCGGCGGTGACGCTGATCGCCGTGGTGGCCGCGGTCATCGGCTCGGTCACCACCATCGCCTTCCGCAGCTACATGTACGGCAAACTCGACGACCAGCTGCGCTCCATCGCCATGCGGGCCGCGAAGCCGCCCGGTGGCGGGGGGCTGATGCCCGGCGGTGCGCTGCCCGGCGGCGATCCGCTGGCCTTCGTCGACGGGCGCGGGCTGCCCGTCGGCGCCTTCGGGGCCGTTCTGGTGGACGGTTCGGTCACCGGGTCGAGGGTGGTCCCGGAGAGCTCGACCACGCCGGGGCCGGGGGCCGAGGACAGCGGGCAGCCGATGACCGGCGCCCAGCAGAAAGCCCTGGCCGCGGCGGACACGCCCGCCGGTGGCGGGGCGCGAAGCATCGATCTGCCCGGGCTCGGCGCCAACCGGGTGCAGGCGGTCGCGGGGCCGCAGGGGACGACGGTCCTCGTCGGCATCCCCGCCGCCGAGGTGCACGGCGCCCTCACCACCCTGATCCTCGTCGAGGTCTGTGTCACCGGCGCCGGTCTGATCGCGGCCGGGATCGCGGGCGCCGCCATGGTCGGTGTCGCGCTGCGTCCGCTGCGCCGGGTCGCCGCGACCGCGACCCGGGTCTCCGAACTCCCGCTGCACAGCGGCGAGGTGGCCCTCCTGGAACGGGTCCCGGACGCGGAGGCCGATCCGCGGACCGAGGTCGGGCAGGTGGGCGCGGCGCTCAACCGGATGCTGGGCCACGTCGGTTCGGCGCTGGAGGTGCGCCAGGAGAGCGAGACGCGGGTGCGCCAGTTCGTCGCGGACGCCAGCCACGAACTGCGCACCCCGCTGGCCTCGATCCGCGGATACGCCGAACTGACCCGGCGCGGCCGCGAGGAGACCGGCCCCGACACCCGGCACGCGCTGGGGCGGATCGAGTCCGAGGCGGAGCGGATGACGGGCATGGTGGAGGATCTGCTGCTGCTCGCCCGCCTGGATGCCGGACGCCCGCTCAGTCACGAGAGCACCGATCTCTCGCCGGTCGTCGTCGACGCGGTGAGCGATGCCCGCGCCGCCGGGCAGGGGGAGCACCACTGGCGCCTCGAACTGCCGGACGAGCCCGCGACCGTGCACGGTGATCCGCCCCGGCTCCATCAGGTGCTGGTCAATCTGCTGGCGAACGCCCGTACGCACACCCCGCCCGGCACCACCGTCACCGTGCGGGTGCGTGCCGCGGCCGGTCACCCGTGGGTGACGCTGGAGGTCCAGGACGACGGGCCCGGCATTCCACCCCAGCTGCTGCCGCATGTCTTCGAACGGTTTGCGCGCGGCGATGCCTCGCGCTCCCGCCAGGCGGGCTCCACCGGGCTCGGGCTCGCCATCGTGCAGGCCGTCGTCACGGCGCACGGCGGCCGGGTGGAGGTGTCGTCGGTCCCGGGGCGCACGGTGTTCGCCGTCCAGCTGCCCGCGGCGTCCGTCGCCCCGGCGCAGTCACAGGCGTCCGTCGCCCCGGCGCACTCACAGCAGGGGGACAGGCTCAGCACATCGGCGTGACAGCGGGGCCGGTGAGTGTCGACGGCATGCGAACCGACACTCCTTGGAGCGCCCTGCCGGCCCGGGACCATCTCCTCGCCGGAGCGGCCGACGCGGCAGGTGCACCCGTACTCGATGTGGTGGTACCCGTCTACAACGAGGAGAAGGACCTCGAACCGTGTGTGCTGCGCCTGCACGACCATCTGGCGCGCACCTTCCCGTACGCCTTCCGGATCACCGTCGCGGACAACGCGAGCACCGACCGGACACCGCAGGTGGCGGCCCGGCTCGCGGCGGCGCTGCCCCGGGTGCGGTCGTACCGGCTGGAGGAGAAGGGCCGCGGGCGCGCGCTGCGTACCGTCTGGTCGCACTCGGACGCCCCGGTCCTGGCGTACATGGACGTCGATCTCTCCACCGACCTCAACGCGCTGCTGCCGCTGGTCGCCCCGCTGATCTCGGGCCACTCGGACCTGGCGATCGGCTCGCGGCTGGCCCGTAGCTCGCGGGTGGTGCGCGGATCCAAGCGGGAGTTCGTCTCGCGCGCCTACAACCTCATTCTCCGCTCGTCGCTGGCCGCCCGGTTCAGCGACGCACAGTGCGGGTTCAAGGCCATCCGGCGCGAAGTCGCGCAGCGGCTGCTGCCGATGGTGGAGGACACGGGGTGGTTCTTCGACACCGAGATGCTGGTGCTTGCCGAGCGCGCCGGGCTGCGCATCCACGAGGTGCCGGTCGACTGGGTCGACGACCCCGACTCCACCGTTCACATCGTGCGGACGGCGACCGAGGACCTGAAAGGCGTGTGGCGGGTGGGGCGGGCGCTGGCGGTCGGCGCACTGCCGCTGGACCGGCTGGCCCGGCCCTTCGGGGACGATCCGCGCGACCGCGCGCTGAGTGGGGTGCCGGGCGGCCTGGCCCGGCAGCTCGTCGGGTTCTGTGTCGTCGGCGCGCTCTCCACGCTCTTCTATCTCGCCCTGTACTCGCTCTTCCGGCTGGGCGTCGGCCCGCAGACCGCCAACGGCGGCGCGCTGCTGGTGTCGGCCGTCGCCAATACGGCGGCCAACCGGAGGCTCACCTTCGGTGTACGCGGCCGGGGCGGAGCCGTACGCCATCAGGCGCAGGGCCTGGTCGTCTTCGCCATCGGTCTGGCCCTGACGAGCGGCTCGCTGGCCGCGCTGGGAGCGGCGTCCGGATCGCCGTCGCACGGCACGGAGCTCGCCGTGCTGATCGCGGCCAACCTCGCGGCGACGGTGCTGCGCTTCCTGCTCTTCCGCGCCTGGGTCTTCCCGGAGCGGGCCGCCGCGGAGGCCCGCTCGGCCGGGCGCGGCGACGACACTCACCACGAACTGGGGAACGCCCGATGACCACGCTGCCTCCCGACCACCTTCCGGCCCCGCCGGACGCGCCGACGCCGCCGCCACCGGATTCCGGGACCGGCCACGCACGGCCGGACAGGCCCTCGGCGCACCGCATATGGCGCGGGAGGCCCGAGGACCCGCGCTGGGCGCGGCCCGCCTTCCTCGCCATGCTGCTGGTCATCGCGCTCGCGTACGTGTGGGACCTCAGTGCCTCCGGATACGCCAACTCCTTCTACTCCGCGGCGGTCCAGGCGGGCAGCCGGAGCTGGAAGGCCTTCTTCTTCGGTTCGTTGGACGCGGCGAACGCGATCACGGTCGACAAGCCCCCGGCCACGCTCTGGCCGATGGCCCTGTCGGTGCGCGTCTTCGGCCTCGGTTCGTGGTCGATCCTGGTCCCGCAGGTGCTGATGGGGGTGGCCACCGCCGGGGTGCTGTACGCGGCCGTGCGCCGCCGTTTCAACGCGGTCGCCGGGCTGATCGCGATGGCGGTGTTCGCGCTCACGCCCGTCGCAGCGCTGATGTTCCGCTTCAACAACCCGGACGCGCTGCTGGCGTTGCTGATGACCGTCACCGTCTACTGCGTGCTGCGTGCGATGGAGAACGGCCGGACCAAGTGGCTGGTGTGGGCGGGCGTCGCGGTCGGGTTCGCGTTCCTGTCCAAGACTCTGCAGGCGTTCCTGATCCTGCCGCCGCTGGCCGTGCTGTACGCGGTGTTCGCGCCGGTCTCCGTACGCAAGCGGTTCGGCCAACTCGGCCTCTCGGCGCTCGCGATGGCCGTCGCGGGCGGCTGGTGGGTGGCGATCGTCGAACTGTGGCCCGCCTCGTCGCGTCCGTACATCGGCGGTTCGCAGAACAACTCCTTCCTGGAGCTGACCTTCGGCTACAACGGCCTCGGCCGGATCAACGGCGACGAGACCGGCAGCGTCGGAGGAGGCGGTGGCGGTGGCCGGTCCGGCGGTCAGTGGGGCGAGACCGGCATCGGCCGGATGTTCGACTCCGAGATCGGCAGCCAGATCTCCTGGCTGCTGCCGGCCGCGCTGATCCTGCTCGTCGCGGGTGTCTGGCTGACCTGGCGGGCCCGGCGCACCGACACGGCCCGTGCGGCGTTCCTCGCCTGGGGCGGCTCGCTGCTGATGACGGCCGTCGTCTTCAGCTTCATGGCCGGCATCTTCCACCAGTACTACACGGTCGCCCTGGCGCCGTATCTCGCGGCGCTCGTCGGCATGGGCGCCACGGTCCTGTGGGAGGAACGGGCCAGGTGGTGGGCGCGCGGGGCGCTCGCCGGCACGGTCGCGGTGACGGCGCTCTGGTCGTACGTCCTGCTGGGGCGCACCCCGGACTACCTGCCGTGGCTGCGCTGGGCCGTCCTCATCGGAGGTCTGGCGGGCGCGGCGGCCCTGCTGCTCGCCGCGCGTCTCGGGCGCCGGCTGTCGCTCGCGGCCGTGATGGTGAGCTTCGTGGCGTCGCTGGCGGGGCCGACGGCGTACACCCTCTCCACGCTGAACACCGGACACCAGGGTTCGATCGTCACGGCCGGCCCGTCCGGCGCCAGTTCGATGGGCGGTCCTGGCGGCGGCCGGGGCGGCGGCCCCGGTGGTGGCGGTACGGGCGGCGGAATGCGGCCTCCGGGGCAGGACGGTCAACAGGGCGGCGGCATGGGACAGCCCCCCACCGGCGGCCGGGGCGGCGACCAGCAGAACGGCCGGCCGCCGGGAGCCATGCCCGGCACAGCGCCGGGCACCGCCCCAGGCGGCATGCCCGAGGGCGGTTTCCCCGGCGGAGGCGACGGCGGAGTCGGCGGCATGGGCGGTCTGCTCAACGGTTCGTCCGTCGGTACCGAGGCCGGGAAGCTCCTGGAGAAGAACGCCGGGGACTACACCTGGGCCGCCGCCGCCATCGGTTCGCAGAACGCCGCGAGCTACCAACTCGCCACCGGATACCCGGTGATGGCGATCGGCGGGTTCAACGGAAGCGACCCGTCCCCGACGCTCTCCCAGTTCAAGAAGTACGTCGGGGACGGCAGGATCCACTATTTCATCGGCGGCGCAACAGGCGCAACGGGCGGCGGCGGCAACAGCGGCACCGCGTCCCGGATCTCCTCCTGGGTGGAGGAGAACTTCGAGGAAGTCACGGTCGGCAGCGCCACTTTCTACGACCTGACCCGGCCGAAGAGCGGCGCGTAGACGAGCGGTCGGGCAACGGCTCAGCGCCGCAGCAGCAGATCCGCGACAACCGGGCGGTGGTCCGAGGCGAGCGTCTCGGCCACCGCCGCGTCGCGTACCCGTACGGAATCCTTCGACACCGCCACGTAGTCGATCCGCTGCACCGGATCCTGCGCCGGGTACGTCGGCCCGCCGGGCTCGACGTCCGTCAGTTCCTTCCACAGCGGGGCGAGTTCGGGAGCGGCCGGTGCCGCGTTGAAGTCGCCGAGCAGGATCTGCCGCACCCCCTGCCGCCCCGCCCCGGCCTCCGCCGCCTCGTCCTGCGCCATGATCCGGCGGGTGTCGGCGACCTGGGCGGTCCGTACGGACGGGTCGGCGCGGTAGTCGAGATGCGTCACATACACATGCACGGGCAGCCCCTTCACCCGCAGGACCACCTCGCCGAAGCCGGGCGCGAGGGCCGGTACCGGGTTCGGGTCCTGGGTGGAGAGCCGGGTGATCTCGTGGTTCTCGGCGCTCACGATCCGGTGCCTGGACAGCACCGCGACCCCGAATTCACGCCGGGGCGCACCGGGTGCCGCGGGATCGAGGCTGTAGATCGGGGCGAACGAGACGTACATGTGCAGCCGCTCGGCCAGTTCACCCGCCAGATCGCGCCACTCGCTCCGGGTGCCCCAGTGGACGTCGACCTCCTGGAGCCCGATCACATCGGCGTCCAGGGCGCGCAGTTCGGCCGTCTGCCGGTCGAGATCGAAGACGTTGTCCATGCCGGCGCCCGCATGGATGTTGTACGTGACCACGCGCAGCGGCACCGCGGGTCCCTGCCCGGCGGCCGATGCGGGAGGCGCGAGGACGGCCCCCGAGAGGCCCGCTGCGATGAGAACGACCACCGTACGACGACGCAGTGACATACCACTCCAGCCCTTGTCGGATCAGCGGCGAGCACGGTATCGCGCGGAAATGAGTTGTAGACCGTACGAGGCGAGCTATACGGTGTACGTCTTACACCTGTACACCGTATAAGAAACCAGGATCAGGAGTCCGCATGACGGCGACCGCCGCCGAGCAGCACCGCTTCTCGCCGCCGAGCCACCCGCAACGCTGGCTGATTCTCGGCGTCATCTGCCTCGCCCAGCTCACCGTGCTGCTCGACAACACCGTGCTCAACGTGGCGATCCCCTCCCTCACCCGGGAACTGGACGCCTCCACCGCCGACGTGCAATGGATGATCAGCGCCTATTCGCTGGTCCAGTCGGGTCTGCTGCTCACGGCCGGCAGTTCCGCCGACCGCTACGGCCGCAAGAAGATGCTCATCGCGGGGCTCGCCCTGTTCGGCATCGGGTCGCTGGTGGCCGGACTCGCCCAGTCGTCCGCGCAACTGATCGCCGCCCGCGCGGGCATGGGTATCGGCGGTGCGCTGCTGCTGACGACGACCCTGGCCGTCGTCGTGCAGATCTTCGACGACTCCGAGCGGGTCAAGGCGATCGGCATCTGGTCGACCGTCAGCTCGCTCGGCTTCGCCGTCGGTCCGCTGATCGGCGGCGTGATGCTCGATCACTTCTGGTGGGGCGCGATCTTCCTGATCAACATCCCGGTCGCGGTCATCGGCCTGGTCGCCGTGGCCCGCCTCGTCCCGGAGTTCAAGAACTCCAGCAGCGAGCGCCCCGACCTGCTCGGCGCACTGCTCTCCACCATCGGCATGGCGTCCGTCGTGTACGCGATCATCTCCGGTCCGGAGCACGGCTGGGCGTCGGGCAGGGTGCTGCTGACCGCCTTCATCGGGGTCGCCGTACTGGCCGGGTTCGTGCTGTGGGAGCTGCACATCCCGTACCCGATGCTGGACATGCACTTCTTCCGGAACCAGAAGTTCATCGGCGCGGTCGCGGGCGCGATCCTGGTCGCCTTCGGGATGGGCGGCTCGCTGTTCCTGCTCACCCAGCAGCTCCAGTTCGTCCTCGGCTACGGGCCGCTGGAGGCCGGTCTGCGTACGGCTCCGCTGGCGCTGAGCGTCGTCGCCCTGAACCTCACCGGACTGGGCGCGAGGCTGGTGCCCAAGCTGGGCACGCCGGTCACCATCGCGGCCGGCATGAGCCTGCTGGCCGCCGGACTCGCCGCGATCGCGCTGCTCGGCGGCAACGGCTACGGCGGCATGCTGCTCGGCCTGGTCGTGATGGGAGCGGGCATCGCGCTCGCCATGCCCGCCATGGCCAACGCGATCATGAGCGCCATTCCGCCGGAGAAGGCGGGCGTGGGCGCCGGGGTCAACGGCACGCTCGCCGAGTTCGGCAACGGGCTCGGGGTCGCCGTGCTCGGCGCGGTGCTCCACTCCCGGTTCGCGACGCTCGTGCCGGCGGCCGTCGGGGCGGCCTCGCTGCCCGCCGCGCTGGCCTCGGCCACCGATGCCGGCGAGCGGGCGCGGATCACGGACGCCTTCACCTCGGGACTGGAGACCAGCCAGCTCGTCGGGGCGGTGGCGGTGCTGGCCGGCGGCCTGCTGGCCGCGGCGCTCCTGCGCCGTGCGGAGCGGGCGGAATCCGCCGGGGCGGACTCGGCCGGGGCCGCGACGGCGGCATAGCATCGAGGCGGGGCGTATCGGACCGTACGAATCCGCTTCGGCCGCGCAGGTACGCAACCGGGTCGTGCGGGCAGGTACCCAGCCGGTCCGTGCGCGCGAAGGATTCGTATCCGATCCGCCCCGCCGGCAAGACGAGGAGAGTGCGACATGGTGTCCGCGGCCGACCGTGTGAAGAACCCTGCCAGGACCAGTGTGTGGCTGGAACAGCGGACACCGTCGCGCGCCCGCAAATCGGACCAGCCGGCCGGCCTCGACCGGGAGAAGATCACCGCGGCATCGGTCCGGCTGCTGGACGCCGAGGGCCTCGCCAAGTTCTCCATGCGCCGGCTCGCCGCCGAGCTGGACGTCACCGCGATGTCCCTCTACTGGTACGTGGACACCAAGGACGATCTGCTGGAGCTGGCCCTCGACTCGGTCTACCGCGAGATCGCGCCCCCTCGTGAGGACGCGCACTGGCACGACCGGCTGCGCGAACTCGCCGTCTCCTACCGGGAACTGCTGGTCCGCCATGTCTGGGCGTCACCGCTCGCCGGTCACTTCCTCAACATGGGCCCGTACTCGATGCTGTTCTCGCACGCCATCCAGGACGTGATCCGGGCGACGGGGCTGCCACTGCACCAGCAGACCGGCGCGCTCTCCGCGGTCTTCCAGTTCGTCTACGGATTCGGCACCATCGAGGCCCACTTCGTGCAGCGCAGCGCGGAGACGGGGGTCAGCCAGGACGAGTTCTTCCAGCAGGCGTTGGGCGCCATCCGGAGCCAGCCGCAGCTCAGCCGGATCGTCGAGGCCTCGCAGGACCTGATGGACGCCCGCGGCGGCGACACGGTCGAGGAGATGCGCGACCGGGACTTCACCTTCGCCCTGGATCTGCTGATCGCGGGCATCGAGGCGATGCGGGACCGCGAGAGCCGCTGAGACCTCGCTCGTCCCTCAGTACCCGCGCCCCACGTCCACGGCCGTGCCCGGCACCCGGCAGGATCGCCCGGTGCCTGGGCCGTACGAAAGCCGGCAACTCGTCGAGTTCCACGGCGGTGTTCGTGGCGATGTGGGGTGCCGTGTCCGCAGACTACGACGGCAGGGACTCACCCTGCACGGCCTGGATGTCGAGCTCCACCCGCAGCGTCGTACCGATCGCGGAGATGCCCGCCTGCACCACCTGGTTGTAGTTCATGGCGAAGTCCTCGCGGCGCAGCTCCGCCGTCGCGCTGAACGCCGCGCGCACCCCGCCCCACGGGTCCGGACCCGTCCCGAGGTAGCTCAGGTTCAGGTCGACCGGGCGCACGATGCCGCGCATCGTCAGCTCGCCGTGGACCAGCCAGCGGTCGGGGCCCGCCGGGGTCAGTCCGTTCGAGCGGTACGTGATCTCCGGGAACCGGTCCGCGTCCAGGAAGTCCGGCGAGCGCAGGTGCTTGTCGCGCATGCCGTTGCCGGTGTCGATGCCGGCCGCGCTGATGACGGCGTCGACCCGCGACTGCTGTACGTCCTCCGCGATCTCGATCCGGCCGCTGAACTCGGTGAACCGGCCGTGCACGCTGGAGATACCCAGGTGCTGGGCGACCGCGCCCACCGAGGAGTGTGCCGGGTCCAGCGACCAGGCGCCCGGCGGCGGCAGCTCCACGCCGCCCTGGCGGGCCAGCACCACCGTGCCGGCCTCGACCCGCCCGCTCGCCGTGACGAGGGCGGTGGAGGCGGCGGGGGCGTACCCGACCGCCGTGACGATCACCGTGTACGCGCCGGCCTGCAGGGGAGTGTCGGTCCGCACCGCCCCGTCCTCGTCGGCGGCGGCCCGCAGCACCTGCGCGCCGGTCATGTCGGTGACCGTCACGATCGCGTGCTGGACCGCCCAGCCGTCCCGCGTACGTACCTGTGCGCGAAGTCCCATCCCGTTTTCTCTCCTTGCTCAATGACTCAATGAGTCGGGCCCCGGGGCGGGGACGGCAGGCCGTCCCCTGCCTGCCGTCCCCACCACCGGGGCCCATTTCCACCGGCCGGTACAACGTCTCCGCTCGAAACGCCGACCCGCCAGGGGTCTGTGGTTACTCGCCGGGGTGGGCGAGCTCGATGTCGTGGCCGTCGACCCCGCGACCGGCCACGGTCAGTGCGCCGGCCACCGGCGGGTAGCCGGTCGCGATGACCGAGTACTCGCCCGTGTCCAGGTCGGTGAAGGCGTACGCCCCGTCCTCCCCGGTCGTCGAGGTGGCGATTACATTGCCCGCCGCGTCGACCAGTGTGACCCGGGCGTCCGGCAGCGGCCGCCGGCCGGAACCGGCCCGCACGACACCCTGCACCAGTGCACCGGACTGCAGCGCGGCCTCGACCCGCGTGACGCCCTGGCCGCCGATGTCCACCGGCAGCGCCAGCGGACGGAACCCGGCGGCGTTCACCGCGACGGTCACCGAACCGGGGACCAGCTCACCGAAGGTGAACTCGCCCGTCTCACCGGACTTGCCGGCGGCCAGCACATCGCCGCGCACATCGGTCACGACGACCATGGCGCCCTCGACGGGCGCGGCGGTCTCGGCGGTCCGCACGATCCCGGCCAGGCCGCTCGTACCGGAGAGCAGGATGTCGTACGAGAGCGGCTCGTCACCGACGACCACGGTGGATGCCTGCGGCTGGAAGCCGTCGGCGGACGCGATCAGGACATAGGAACCGGAGCCCGGCGCGTCCAGACCGTAGCTGCCGTCGGCCTGGGCGACGGAGCGCCCCAGCTGCCGGCCGGCCAGCGAGATCAGCGTGACGGCGGCCCGGGCGACGGGCGCACCCTCGGCGCCGCGCACCACACCGTGCACGGCCGTGCCCTGCAGGGTGGCGACGGGGGCTTCCAGGGTGGTGACCGATGCGGCCGGGGACATCACCGGGGAGGACGGAGCGGTGGCCGGAGCCTCGACCGCGTCCGCGACGGGGGCCGCGGCCGTGGCCGGGGCGTCGTTGGCGGCGTTCGTCTTCAGCGCGACCTCCTTGATGAAGATCGTGACCAGGAAGGCGATCAGCGCGGCCGGAGCGGCGTACAGGAAGACATCGCCGACACCGTGCCCGTAGGCGCTCTCCACGACCGTACGGAACGGTTCGGGCAGCGCGTGCACGTCGGGGATGCCCCCGCCGCCGGTGCCACCGTGGCCCATGGCCTCGCCCTTGGGGCCGAGCTCCGCGAGACCGTCCTTGACGTAGTGGGTGACGCGGTTCGCCATGACGGCGCCCAGCGCCGAGACGCCGATCGCACCACCGAGGGAACGGAAGAAGGTGACGACGGAGCTGGCCGAGCCGAGGTCGGACGGAGCGACCTGGTTCTGCGTGGCGAGCACCAGGTTCTGCATCATCATGCCGATGCCGAGGCCCAGGACGGCCATGAAGACCGCGATGTGCCAGTACGTGGTGTCGTACCGGATGGTGCCCAGCAGTCCGAGCCCGGCGGTGACCAGGAAGCCACCGCTGACCAGCCAGACCTTCCAGCGGCCGGTCTTGGTGATGATCTGGCCCGAGACCGTCGAGGAGACGAACAGACCCGCGATCATCGGGATCGTCATGACACCGGACATCGTCGGCGACTTGCCGCGCGCCAGCTGGAAGTACTGGCTGAAGAAGACGGTGCCCGCGAACATCGCGATACCGACGAACAGCGAGGCCAGCGAGGCCAGCGTGATGGTGCGGTTACGGAAGAGACGCAGCGGGATGATCGGCTCGCTGGCCTTGGACTCGACGGCGATGAAGAGCAGTGCCAGCGCGGCGGAACCGGCGAGCATCACGCCGGTCTGCCAGGACAGCCAGTCGTACTTGTCGCCCGCGAAGGTGACCCAGAGGAGCAGCAGCGACACGGCGGCGCTGATGAAGAACGCGCCGGTCCAGTCGACCTTGACCTCACGCTTCACGACCGGGAGCTTCAGGGTCTTCTGGAGCACGACCAGCGCGATGACGGCGAACGGCACACCGACGTAGAAGCACCAGCGCCAGCCCATCCAGCTGGTGTCGGTGATGACACCGCCGAGCAGCGGACCACCGACGGTGGCGACGGCGAACACCGCACCGATGTATCCGCTGTAGCGACCGCGCTCACGCGGGGCGATCATCGCGGCCATCACGATCTGCGCGAGGGCGGAGAGACCGCCGACGCCGATGCCCTGGACGACACGGCAGGCGATCAGCATGCCGCTGCTGGTCGACATACCGGCGACGACCGAGCCCGCGACGTAGATGATGAGCGCTATCTGGACCAGCAGCTTCTTGCTGAACAGGTCGGAGAGCTTGCCCCACAGGGGGGTGGTGGCGGTCATCGCCAGCAGCGAGGCCGTGACGACCCAGGTGTAGGCGCTCTGGCCGCCGCCGAGGTCGGAGATGATCTCCGGGAGGGCGTTGGAGACGACCGTCGACGACAGGATCGCGACAAACATACCGAGCATCAGCCCGGCCAGCGCTTCCATGATCTGACGGTGTGTCATCGGCATGCCGGACGGGGTGTCGGAAGATCCCCCGTGCTTGGCGTGGCCGCCCCGCACACCGGCTGGTGTGGTCGTAGCCATTGAGTTCCTTGTCTTTGCTTCTGTTACACAGGTGTACGGGTGTGCACATCGTTGTCGCTGTCGGCGGGCCGCGGGCGGCAGTCGCCGATGTGCTTTCCGGGGGCGCATCCCCCGGGGCCGCGGCAGGCGAAACTGGTGCGCAGCCGGGCGAGCAGCGTGTTGAGCTGTCCGACTTCGTCGTCGGTCCAGTCGGAGAGGTTGTGGACGAACAGTTCCGTGATCCGTCGGTTCAGATCGATGAGCAGGTCGTGTCCGGCGGGGGTCAGCCGCAGGATGCGGGACCGCTTGTCCGCCGGGTCCGAGGACCGCTCGATCCAGCCGTGCTCTGCCACATGGGCGACATGGCGGCTGGTCACGGACATGTCGATGGCCATCAGTTCGGCCAGCCTGCTGATCCGCATTTCGCCGTGCTCACGGAGGAGTGCCAGTACGGCGGCGGAGCCGCCAGGGCATTCGGGGGGCAACATGCGGGCGAGTCCCCGCTTGACGGCTCCGACGGCGCTGAGCTGCCGGGCCAGTTCTTCGTACTGACCTCGTACGGCCACGGGCCCCCCAGACATCCCATCGTTCATCTTGTTGCTTAGGGCAACCATAGAATCCGTTGGTTGCTGAAGGCAAACGAAAAGGGGCTTGCAGAAGTAAAGGAACGCAAAAGGCTGCGTAGGGCGCGGGTCAAACGCCCAGCGTGCGGGGGGCGGGTTCGGGGCGGGTGTGTCTCCTGCCACAGGTGGGGCGATCGGGTGCCCGTTCCGGGGTGCGTGCGGGGCGGCCCCGCGGCGTATATAGGGGTGCGGGGGTGACGGGGCGCACGCGATGCACCGGGACGCGGGTGCACGAGGTGCACGCGGTGCGCGGGGGCGCCGGTACGCGGGGTGTACGCCCCTTTCGCACCGACTCCGCGGCGGGGTGGGCGTCCCTCCAGGACCCGGTCGCCGGCTCCGGCCACGGCCCTTCGGTGACCCGGGGGTTGGGCCGCAACGCCGAGTTCGCTAGGGTCCTGGCACATGGCACACAACCCCCACGCCCCGCAGGGCCCCGAGGGCAACAACGACCCGGCCGGCAGCACTCAGATGTTCCGCGCCTTCGTCGACGAGGGCGAGCCGCAGCGTCGGCAGCAGCCGGCCGCTTCGGCCGCTTCGGCCGGACCGAGGACCGGAGTGATCGCCGTCGTCGTCGCGGTGATCGTCGTCCTCGGGGCGGTCGCCTGGCTCGCGCTCCGCTGACCGGCGCACCGGTTCGCCCGTAGCGCTTCGGCTTCCACCCGTCACTTCAATACGGCGGTGACGTCCCGGGTCTCGACATGCATGCCCAGGGGCACCCGCCAGGCGTCCACGCAGACGGTGTACGTCTTCGTCCGCGCGGCTCCCGCGTCGATCGGCGCGGGCAGCGGCGCGGACGACTCGACGGTCGCCCAGTCGATCCCCAGCCCGCCGATGACGTGCGTGGCGAAGGTGACCGTCCCCGACCGCGCCGGTGATCCTCCGGTGTTACGGAACTCCACGGTCACCTTCTCGCACCAGCGCTCGTCCGCGGCCGCCCGCTCCGGGGCGCCCGCCACCAGCACGGCAGGCCCCGCGGGCGGGGTGGAGCCGGGTGCGGGTGCGGATGGGGGCGCGGGGTCCGTGGAGCCGCTTCCCGTACCGCCGGAGCCGCCCGTACTGCCGCCCCCGCTACCGCTGCCCGTACCGCCCGTACCGCCCGTACTGTCCGCACCGGCCGTGCCGGGAGCCCCCGGCGCCCGGCCGGGTTTTCCGCCCGCAGCGCCCGTGCCCCTGGCGGCGGAAGCGTCGGCGGAGGCGTCCGGCGAGGGCCCGCTGTCGCCGTCGGCCCGGCCCCTGGCACTCCCGCCGCCCTTGGCGTCCTCGCCGTCCTTGCCGCCCCTGCCCAGTGGCACCAGCGTCACCTTCCCCGACGGCGCCACCGTCCCGGAAAGCGGTCTCTCCGGCCCTGTGCCCGCCGCGCCGACCGCCACGTAGCCCTCGTTCGCCGTACCGCCGCCGCAGGCGGCCGACGTGCCGCCCAGACACAGCACGGCCGCCGAGGCGGCGATCATGGTGCCCCGGCGGCCGGTCGAGTCGCGTATCTGACGTCGCATCGAGCCAGTGTTGCTGACGGCCCGTCAAATCGGAAGCCTCGCGCCGCGGTGCGGCGGTCCGCGGCGGTCAGTCGGCGATGAGCCCTTCCCTGAGCTGGGCGAGCGTACGGGTCAGCAGGCGCGAGACGTGCATCTGCGAGATGCCGACCTCCTCGCCGATCTGCGACTGGGTCATGTTGGCGAAGAACCGCAGCATGATGATCTGGCGCTCGCGCGGCGGAAGCTTGGCCAGCAGCGGCTTGAGCGATTCGCGGTACTCGACGCCCTCCAGCGCCGAGTCCTCGTACCCCAGCCGGTCCGCAAGGGAGCCCTCGCCGCCGTCGTCCTCGGGCGAGGGCGAGTCCAGCGACGAGGCGGTGTACGCGTTGCCGACGGCCAGGCCGTCGACCACGTCCTCCTCGGAGACGCCGAGCGCCTTGGCCAGCTCCGGCACGGTCGGCGAACGGTCGAGCTTCTGGGCGAGCTCGTCGCTGGTCTTGGTCAGCGCGAGGCGCAGCTCCTGGAGCCGGCGCGGGACGCGCACCGACCACGAGGTGTCGCGGAAGAAACGCTTGATCTCCCCGACGACGGTCGGCATCGCGAACGTCGGGAATTCCACGCCCCGTTCGCAGTCGAACCGGTCGATCGCCTTGATCAGGCCGATCGTGCCGACCTGGACGATGTCCTCCATCGGCTCGTTGCGGCTGCGGAACCGCGCCGCGGCGTACCGCACCAGCGGGAGGTTGAGCTCGATGAGTGTGTCCCGTACATAGGCACGCTCCGGGCTGTCCGTTCCATCGGGGCCCGGTGCGGGCCCCAGCGCGGCGAGCCGCAGGAACAGTGAGCGGGACAGAGTGCGGGTGTCGATGGCTTCCGGCGAGCTGGTGAGCACAACGGGTGCGGGTGCGCTCTTCGTGAGCGTGAGCACCTTCGAGCTGCCCTGTTCTGCGGACATGCCACCCCCTTGAGGTCGCGGACGGTCGCGTGGAGCCGCGACCATCGGAGGAACGCAGCCTCCACCTGAATACCGGCGGCGAGGCCACGGCAAACGCGGTTTCCGCAGAATGTCACATGTCGTCAACACGCTGTAGTGACATGTCGACAAGTCTTTGTGGCATCTGCGCAGTTAACAGGGGGTGTGACGCAATTGCGGCCGTCCGAACCGGACTTCGAGTGCCCTACCCGAACCGGTTAGGCATCGATCCTGTTTGCGGATCGAAGTCGGGCGAAACTACGGGCCAGCAGCCTTGACACATGCATCTGGGAGACCCCCAGTTCCGCACTGATCTGTGACTGCGTCAGATTGCTGTAGTAGCGCAGCAGCAGGATGCGCTGTTCGCGTTCGGGCAGCTGTACGAGCAGGTGCCGGACCAGGTCGCGGTGCTCGACCCCGGCGAGGGCCGGGTCCTCGTAGCCGAGCCGGTCCAGCAGTCCGGGCAGACCGTCGCCCTCCTGGGCGGCCTCCAGCGAGGTCGCGTGGTAGGAGCGGCCCGCCTCGATGCAGGCCAGCACCTCGTCCTCGGAGATCCTCAGCCGCTCGGCGATCTCCGCGGTGGTGGGCGAGCGGCCATGTGCGGTGGTCAGGTCCTCGGTGGCGCCGGTGACCTGGACCCAGAGCTCGTGCAGCCGGCGCGGGACGTGGACGGTGCGTACGTTGTCCCGGAAGTACCGCTTGATCTCGCCCACGACGGTCGGCATCGCGAAGGTCGGGAACTGGACACCGCGTTCGGGGTCGAACCGGTCGATGGCGTTGATCAGACCGATCGTGCCGACCTGGACGACGTCCTCCATCGGCTCGTTGCGGCTCCGGAAGCGCGCGGCGGCGTACCGCACGAGGGGCAGGTTCGCCTCGATCAGCGCGGCTCGTACCCGGCCGTGCTCCGGAGTCCCCGGCTCCAGGTTCTTGAGCTGTCCGAAGAGGACCTGGGTGAGTGCCCTGGTGTCCGCGCCCCTGGTCCTGCCGGGCGTCGTCGCGGTGCTGTCGGGGGTCTCGGTCTGGACCGTCTGAGCTGCTTGGACCGTCTCGGCGGTCTGGACGGTCTGGGGA
This sequence comes from Streptomyces sp. NPDC058092, assembly GCF_042884935.1. NCBI lineage: Bacteria > Bacillati > Actinomycetota > Actinomycetes > Kitasatosporales > Streptomycetaceae > Streptomyces > Streptomyces sp. NPDC058092. The sequence continues at coordinate 83,577 of NZ_JBHVSY010000002.1, read as the reverse complement.
GGCACTTGAGGCGCTGTACTGGCCGGCACGATGACGCCACCCCTTTGCGGTCAACTTCGGTCAACTCATCCGTCAAAAGCGGTCATAGCATCACAAGACATGTCCACTGTGTGCAAGCACCGTATAGCGTCGTGTTGGGATCAACTTGGTTTAAACACTAAGAAAAGCCCCTCACCGCAATGGTGAGGGGCTCGGGGGACCAGCTACGGCAGGCGGAGCAGGCGGATCAGAACGGATAGTCGGCAATCACCCAGGTGGCGAACGCGCGCCACTGGGCGGCGGCGGCCTGATGGGCCGGATGCTCGATGTAGCGCTTCAGTGCGTCCTCGTCGGCGACCGCGGAGTTGATGGCGAAGTCGTACGCGATCGGCCGGTCGGTGATGTTCCAGGCGCACTCCCAGAACTCCAGCTCGGGGACCTGCCCCTCCAGCTCCCGGAAGGCCTGCGCCCCGGCGACGACCCGCGGGTCGTCCCGCTCGACGCCGTCGTTCAGCTTGAACAGGACCAGATGGCGGATCACGGGGTACTCCTACTTCACGAGCTCGGACATGAAGTCGCCGACGCCCTGTGCGGCACTCGAAACGCCCTCGAACCCTACCTGGACAAGTTCGGCAGCCCGCTCCGGGGACGTGATGATCGTGTACGCCACGAAGACGACTATCACGTAGAGAACTATCTTCTTCGCTTGCACCATCAGCCCCTGCCTCCCCTTCGATCCCCTGTGCAGTCGGGCGATTCTATCCGCACGAATGACCGTATCCCTCTGTTGTTTCCGACCACTCACACGGCCTTTAAGGACCAAGGGCCCGGCCATCGGGGCCCTTTGCCCGCTCGTGAGGCCTCTGTGAGGCCGCAGGATGGAGGGTGGAGCCCCGCGGATCCGGCAGGAAACCCGAGGGGCGAGGGACAGGACGTCACTGTGGGGTCCTCGCCGCGAGCTTCCCCCTGACTGCGGCGAGGGCTTGAACGGCCTGTTCTCCTCGGGGGAAGCGGCTTGTCCCCCCGATGCCGCTTCCCCCGACCAGGACTCCTTCCCCCGACCAGGACTTCGCGGACCGGCTGTGGTCCCGGGTACGACGACCGTCGCGCCCGGGACCACAGCCGGTCCGCGTGCGTATGGCGCGTCGGTACGAGTCGGTGCGAGGCGGTGCGGAAAACTCGAAGGGCCCGACGCGATGCGTCGGGCCCTTCGCAAGAGCGGTAGCGGAGGGATGTGAACCCTCGGTGAGTTTCCCCACACTTGCTTTCGAGTTCTGTTCGTGCTGTGCAGAGCGTGATCCGGGGCCGTTCACTGGCGTTCATTTCGGTACCGACACACGCCCGTCGCGGCAGGCTGAACGGCTCCGGACGGCCGCGTACTGCGATGAATGAGACGGAAACTGAGACGGCGGGGTGACCTCAGTTCACGGTGATCAAGGACGTCGTTCATATGCGCGATGAGTGCCTCCCTCCGAGCGGTGATCTCGTCTCTGCGGCTCTGCAGGGGCCCCGCGCCAGCTTCTGGGATTTCGAATGTTGACTCGCTGCCGTCAGAGGTCACCACTGCAGCAGCGACTTCCAGAGCGGTGCGCAGCAGCCAGATGTTTTGGACTAGAGACGATGCCTGGCGATTGATCTCAGGAGGCCCATGGACGGCGACCGCGGCGGCCAATCGTCGTAGCTCTGAGTGGCCGTCCGCGGCAGCATCTATAGCCCGGATCGCCCTCGCATAGTCCGGGGAGGCGACGTCCGCCACCACGCCCAGGCTCTGTAGGTGCTCGTCCATGCTGGTCATCCGACGGACGGGCAGGTCTGTTCAAAGCCTGAGCGTCCGGGGGTCGCGAAGCGTCGGGCGTGAGCGGGTGTGCACGCCGAGCCTTCCTCGCCGGAAGGCTTTCCTTATTACTGCGACTTTGCAAAGATTCCCCCCGGGGAGGGGACTTTCACATGCGCATCAACAAACGCGCGGTCTGCGCCGCGCTCGGTTTGCTCTTACCCGCCACAGGTGTGGCGACTCTGGCCGCGTCCACCGCGCACGCGGCCACGCCTTGTGCCTCCGGTGTGTGGACGGCGAAGTACTACGCGAACACCTCGTTCAGCGGTACGCCGAAGAAGACCACCTGCGATACGGCGATCAACGAGAATTACGGCACCGGTGACCCGGCGGGCATTGCGCTGCCGCGTGACAACTTTGGCGTCCGCTGGACCGTGAGCCGCGACTTCGGTTCCGGCGGGCCGTTCACCTTCTCCGCCGCCGCTCAGGACGGCATCCGGGTCTACCTCGACGGGGTCCGCAAGATCGACCTGTGGTCGAACGTCTCCGCGACGCGCGGCAAGAGCGTCCGCGTGACGATCCCCAAGGGCACCCACACCATCCGTGTCGACTTCGCCGCCTTCACCGGCAGGGCCAACGTGAAGTTCACGTACGCCCCGGTCACCAGCGCGAGTGTCGACAAGGTCAAGCCGCTGACGCCCACCGGTCTGAAGGCCGCCTACAGCACCAGCACCCTCAAGACCATTCTCACCTGGACGAAGAACGTCGAGATGGACCTGGCGGGGTATCGCGTCTACCGCCGCACCGGCACCTCCACCACCTGGACCAGGATCAGCGGCACGGGCCTGGTCACCTCGCCGTCGTACCTCGACACCCCGCCCGCCACCGGCGACGCGTACGGCTACGCCGTCACCGCCGTGGACAAGGCTGGCAACGAGACCGCCCGCTCCGCCGCCCAGACGGTGACCTCGGTGGACAAGACGGGGCCGGCCGCGCCGACCGGCGTCAAGGCGAAGGGCACACCGCCAGCCGTCACGCTGACGTGGTATCCCGACACCACCGACGATAACCCCTACTACCCCGGCTACTGGGTCTACCGGGCCACCTCGCCCACCGGTACCTTCACCCGCCTGGGCTCAGGGGATGTCGTCATTCCGGCTTACACTGACGCGTCTGCCGAGCCAGGCGTCACCTACTGGTACAAGGTGCGCGCGTCCGACCGCCTGGGCAATCTCTCCGCGTTCTCGGCGGCCGTCAGCGCCGCGCGCCCGGCCGTCGGCGCCGATGCCGCTCCCACCGGGGTGACCGCCGACGACTGGTACGACGGCAACACCGTCACCTGGAAGCCGCCCGCGGGAGCCACGTCGACCGGATACCACGTCTACTTCAAGTCCGCCGCGGACCTGGACTGGACGAAGTTGACGTCCACGCCGGTGACTTCCACCAGCCTCCATCACCCCACCGCGCCCACGGGTGTGCTGTCGCAGTACTACGTCACGGCTGTGGACGCCTCCGGAGCCGAGTCCCTCCCGTCGGCCATCGCGTCAGCCACCCGGCTCGACGGGTCCGGCACCGGCCCCTGGCCGACTCCGGAGGGACTGCTGGCCCGTGAGAACACGGGCGGCATCGAACTGTGGTGGGACCCCTTCCAGCCGCCCAACGGCTCCGCCGTCGGCCGGTACGACCACCAGATGCTGTACCGCGCGGCAGGCGAGGGCGGCACTTACGAGCCGGTCGCCCGGCTGTCGCTCTTCGCGACGTACTACGTGGACACCACGGCGCCGCTGAACGTCCCGCTCACCTACAAGCTCGTACGGGTCAACGGCGTCGGCACCGCGTCCGCCCCTGCGTTCGTCAGCAGCATCCGCGACACCCCCGCCGTCCCCGGGGCCCTCACGGCGAGCGACGGCGTCCGTGAGACGCACGTGAGTTGGACCAGCGGCGGCGAAGCCGACCTCAAGGGCTTCAACATTTACCGATCCACCAGCCCCGATGTCCGCGTCGCCCCCGAGTATCGGCTCAACAGCACGCCACTGAAGGGGAGCATCATCGAGGTGTACTCACCGGACACGATCTTCGAGTACAGCGGCCCCGCCCCCGTCCACCTCGTGGACCACTACATCGAGCCCGGCGTCACCTACTACTACGCGATCACCGCAGTGGATATCTACGGCAACGAGTCCAAGCCCGCCACCGGCTCGGCAACGTCCACCGGCTGGGAGTGACAGAACACGGCCGGGCGCCAAGGCGCGCCCGGCCGTACCTGGCTGCACTGAGAGCCACTGACCGCTGGCGGGTGCCCGGCGGTCATCGGCGCCTACAAGATCGAGCGTCCGACGAGCATCGCCCGCCGCGTGAGCGATGCGTGATGGAGGCGCTTCCTTGACGTGACGCACGAGATGCGCAAGGCGATCGCGGAATGAGTACGACCACAACCAGGTGGACAACCCCGAGACCCGGAATGTTGGGGCGGCAAATCTGGCCCTTGCGCGCGCGTACTTCGCTGTTCGTCTCCTGGGGCCTGAGTCGGTCAGGGGGAAGGCGCTGCAGCTCTGGCGGCGGGTGGAGGAGCACGCCGCCAGTCTTGGGACGTGGAGGAGCGCCTTCCTGAGCGGTGACAGCGCAGGCGTGGGGGAGGCTGAGGCCAGTGCGAATGCGCTCCGGGTGGAGATCGGGAACGCGCACAGCGAGTTTGTGACGGTGGTCAGCGACGTCGTCACCAGTGTCGAGCTGTCGGCCCGGCAGCCCAACTGAGACGGAGACTGAGACGGAACGCAGTGAAGGGGCAGACCCAAACGGGTCTGCCCCTTCATCTACCTGCGGTAGCGGAGGGATTTGAACCCTCGGTGAGTTTCCCCACACTCGCTTTCGAGGCGAGCTCCTTCGGCCGCTCGGACACGCTACCGAGAGAGAGCTTAGACCATCCCGGGGCGCGGACAGAAATCCGATGTCAGAGGTCGCGGAAGAACGCCGTCAGCCGGTCGGCGCAGATGTCCTCCAGCACTCCGTGGATCACCTCCGGGCGGTGGTTGAGCCGGCGGTCGCGTACGACGTCCCAGAGCGAGCCCGCCGCCCCCGCCTTCTCGTCGCGCGCCCCGTAGACCACCCGGTCCACGCGGGCCTGGACCAGTGCGCCCGCGCACATCGTGCAGGGCTCCAGGGTGACCACCAGGGTGCATCCGGACAGCCGCCACCGGCCGAGTGCCGCCGCGGCGCGGCGGAGGGCGAGGATCTCGGCGTGTGCGGTCGGGTCGCCGGTCGCCTCGCGTTCGTTGTGCCCCGTGGCGAGCAGGGTGCCGTCCGGGCCGAGTACGACGGCGCCGACCGGCACATCGCCGGCCCGCGCCGCCAGGTCGGCCTCGGCCAGGGCGCGGCGCATGTGCGCCCGCCACGGGTCTCTTACGGGATCGTGCGGGCCTCTTGTGGGCTCGCACGGGTCGCATGGTTCACGCGGTTCACACGGTTCGCGTGGTTCACGCGGTTCACGCGGTGCCGGTGGTCCTTGCGGGTGCGGTGGTTCGCTCACCCGCGGACCCTAACGGACGGCCTCCATGACCTCGGCCGCACCCAGCGCGTCCGCGATCTCCACCAGTGCGTCCGTACGCAGCATCAGCAGCTCCGCCTCGGGGAGCCCGAGGTCGGCCAGGACCCCGGTGTCACCGAGCGGGCCTGCCGGTACGGCGTCGGAATCGAGTCCGTCGTCGTCATCGTCGTTGGTGTCGTCGTTGTCGTTGTCGTTGTCGGGGCTGATGTCCGGTTCGCCGTCCTCCGTGCCGTCGAGGCCGACGAGCTCTTCGAGGGCGGCAATCGTGTCGTCGGCCCCGGGTTCGCGGCCGAGCAGTTCATCGGTGAGCAGGATCTCCCCGTACGAGGAGCGGGCGGCGGCGGTGGCGTCCGAGATGAAGATACGGGGATCTTCCTCACCGTCCACCCGGACGACGCCGAACCAGGCGTCCTCCTGCTCGATGAAGACGAGCACCGTGTCCTCGTCCACCGAGGCCTCGCGGGCCAGATCCGTCAGGTCGGACAGGGTCTCCACATCGTCGAGTTCCGTGTCGCTCGCTTCCCACCCGTCTTCGGTGCGCGCGAGCAGTGCGGCGAAGTACACCGTGACTCTCCCACTGGTCATAGGGGTGTCGGTCCGGCGGGAGGGCAGTCGGTGGTCCGGCTGTCCTGCGTCCCGCCCATCGGAATCGTGGCAGAAACAAGGCCTTTGCGAGAGGAGTTCGGCCGTTGCGTCGGCCATCAGTTCTCCTGGACGCCGCCACCAGGGGGACGCCGGGCCGCCGTCCGACCTACCAGCGGAAGGTCCGCATCCGCATGGCCTGGCGCATCCGGGCGGCCCGCGCCCGGCGCGGCTGGACCCGGTCGCGGAGCGCCTTCGCCTCATGAAGCTCGCGCAGGAACGCGGCGCGCCGTCTGCGGCGCGCCGCCTCGGTCTCCTGCGGGTCCTGTGGGTACTCGGCGTCCTGCGGGGCCGGCGTGTCCGGCTGGTCCCGCTCCCGCTGTTCACCGTCCGGCACGGCTCATCACCCCAAGGCTGGGTCCGTATGCCACCACCTTCCCTCCGAACATACGGTTGATGCCAGCGCACGAGTGCGGGAGGCCCGGTTACTGTTGAGCCCATGCGGATCCACGTCGTCGACCACCCACTGGTCGCGCACAAACTCACCACCCTGCGCGACAGGCGCACCGACTCCCCGACCTTCCGGCGGCTCGCCGACGAGCTGGTCACCCTGCTCGCCTACGAGGCCACCCGGGATGTGCGCACCGAACAGGTCGACATCGAGACCCCGGTCACACCGACGACCGGTGTGAAGCTGTCGCACCCGCGGCCGCTGGTCGTACCGATCCTGCGGGCCGGTCTCGGCATGCTCGACGGCATGGTGCGGCTGCTGCCGACCGCCGAGGTGGGTTTCCTGGGCATGATCCGCGACGAGGAGACGCTTCAGGCGTCCACGTACGCGACGCGGATGCCGGAGGACCTCTCGGGCCGCCAGGTGTACGTCCTGGACCCGATGCTGGCCACCGGCGGCACGCTGGTCGCGGCCATTCAGGAACTGATCAAGCGCGGTGCGGACGATGTCACCGCGGTCGTGCTCCTCGCGGCGCCCGAGGGCGTCGAGGTGATGGAGCGCGAGCTGGCGGGTACGCCGGTGACCGTGGTCACCGCCTCGGTCGACGAGCGGCTCAACGAGAACGGGTACATCGTCCCGGGCCTCGGTGACGCGGGCGACCGGATGTACGGCACGGTCGACTAGGACCTTCGTCCGGATCAGACCCGAGCGGGTTGTGCCGGGCTGCCGGGGTCGGCCCGGCAGCCGTCAGCAGGACGGTGCGGGGGACGGATTCGTCAGGGCCGTGAGCGCGTCGGCGGCCGACCGGGGCGTGTTGAACGCCGTGAACTTCGTACCGAGAATCAGATCGACGTCCGCCGTCCTGCGGGCGTCGGTCTTGAGTGCGGCGCCCTGCAACTGCGTACCGAGGACCGGGAACGAGCCGTTCGTGGCCGACGGAGCGCCGAGCAGCAGCCCCGGGCCGGCGACCTTCTTATCGTACGCGGCCGGGGCGTTCCCCACCTTGCCGATGGTGAAGCCGCGCTTCTTGAGCTCGTCGGCGGCCTTCTTGGCGAGGCCGCTGCGCGGTGTCGCGTTGTAGACGTTGACGGTGATCTTCGCGGGCTTCGGCAGCGCCTTCGCGGGCGCGGACGGCTTGGCTGACGGGCAGTCCGTCCTGTGGTCGGCGGCGCTGGCCTTCCTGTTGCCGCCCGTGAAGACGTCGATGAGCTGCAGCGTGCCCCATCCGGCCAGGCCGAGGGCGACCACGGAAGCGGTGGCAGCGAGGATCAGTTTGCCGCGACGCCGAGGGCGGCGCATGCGCGGGTACTTGTCGCCCGTGATGCGGTACTTTCCGCCCATGCCGGGGGGAGTGAGCATGCTCATGGGCGCAGCGTAGTGCGGCCCGGTGATGGTGCCTACTAAATGATCAATGGATCGCACCCGTTCGGTTGCGAAAGCACCCGAACGAACCCGGAGCGGGCCGTCCGCCGGGCTTACGAGTCCGTACGGGAATCCGCGGGGAGTCCGCGGGGCACCCGCGAGCCTTCGTCAGCCGAGTTCGAGTACCCGGGCGTGGAGTACCTGGCGCTGCTGAAGCGCGGCGCGGACCGCGCGGTGCAGTCCGTCCTCCAGGTAGAGGTCACCCTGCCACTTCACGACGTGCGCGAACAGGTCGCCGTAGAACGTCGAGTCCTCGGCGAGGAGGGTCTCCAGGTCCAGGTTGCCCTTGGTGGTCACCAGCTGATCGAGACGGACCGGGCGCGGCGCGACATCCGCCCACTGCCGGGTGCTTTCCCGGCCGTGGTCGGGATAAGGCCGCCCATTTCCGATGCGCTTGAAGATCACACGGAAAGCCTACCGGGCAAGAGCCCCCGGGCGCAGCCATGAGGCGGGACTGCGATGCCGGCGACAACGTCACAAACCCAGGCATTCCGGAAAAGGGGCCGTGATGAGTGACAGTGACAGCACGGGTGGAGGCGTGGGTTTCGGACACCGGCGGCGCCGGAGTGTTGCCTGCGCAGGCGCAAGCGCGGGAGATTGCCGACGGGTACGCCGTCTCCGCGGCCGCCCTCGATCCGGGCGCGCTGCTCTGGGACGGTGCGTGCCTGCCGGATGCGCAGATCCGGATTCCGTCGGCGGTGCTCAACCGGCACGGACTCACCCGGACCGTGCGGCTGATCCGGTCCAAGGGCGTGGGCATCTTCTTCGTCACGCAGACGCCGCGCGTCGTGCCCGGCGATGTGCCGGGGCAGCTCGGCAACCGGGTGCAGCACACGTTGCGCGCCTTCACTCCGGACGATGCGAAGGCGCTGCGGTCGACGGTGAAGACGTTCCCGAACTCGCCCTACGACCTGGAGGAGTTGCTGTCCGTAGGGATGCAGCCGGGGCGGGAGATCTCGCGGTCGCTCTTCGGTACGGCCCGCCGCAGGTGGCAGGCAGTTCTCGGGGGCGGGCGCACGGCGCTCTTGTCCGCGTGCGGCGTCGTAGCGTGTCGGCTCATTGGTGTCGGCTACTCGGTGTCGTCTACATGCCGGCTGCGCGTTTGGCCGCCCTGGCCGCCTGTTTGGCCTGCTGCTTGTACGCGCGGACCTCGGCGAGTGAGTCCGGGCCGGTGATGTCGGCGACCGACCGGTGCGAGCCCGCCTCGCCGTACGGTCCGGACGCCTCCCGCCAGCCCGTCGGCCGGACCCCGAACTGCTTTCCCAGCAGAGCCAGGAAGATCTGCGCCTTCTGCGTGCCGAACCCCGGCAGGGCGTTCAGCCGTTTCCGCAGCTCGGCCCCGGTGGAGACATCGCTCCATACCGCGCTCGCGTCGCCGTCGTACTCCGCCACCAGGTATTGGCACAACTGCTGCACCCTCTTGGCCATGGAGCCCGGATAGCGGTGCAGGGCGGGTCTGGTGGTGAAGAGTTCGACGAAGGCCTCCGGGTCGTAGGCGGCGATCTCATGGGCGTCCAGGTCGTCTCCGCCCATCCGCACGGCCAAGGTGTACGGGCCGGAGAAGGCCCATTCCATCGGCACCTGCTGGTCCAGCAGCATGCCGACCAGAGCGGCGAGCGGGCTGCGCGCCAGGAGCTCGTCCGCCGCCGGCTCCTGGGCGATCCGCAGGGTGATGTCCGGGTCCTTGTTGCTCTTGGTCATGCCTTCGATCATCCCGACGGTGGCGTGGCCCGGCCACTCCACTGCGCGTCGATGCAGCCGTTCGCCTCCGAATTCCGTTCGAGGAGGGAGGGAGGGGGAGGGCGAGGGAGCAGCAGGGGGAGCGATGTGGGCGGGCCGGCGTGACTGTCAGTGGTGGATGGCAGGCTCGGGGATGTGGACATCGACAACTGGAAGTTCCTTCTGGAGTGTTGGAGCAGGCACTGGATCGCCGCCCGGGACCTGCTCGATCCCGAGGAGGCCGAGGAGGAGGCCGACGACGAGGCGGTGGTCGCCGGATCGCTGGCGCTTCCGGCCGCCACCGAGGAGCAGATAGTCGCGCTGGAGCAGCGGCTGGGGCTCGTGCTGCCGCCTTCGTACCGGACGTTCCTCCGGGTCTCCAACGGGTGGCGGTACGCGAGCAGTTCGATCTACCTGATGGGTGTCGCCGAGCGTGTCGGGTTGCACGGCGATCCGCTGGATCTGCGGAGGCTGTACGAGGAGAACCCGGACGAGAGGTCCGGGCAGGCGGAGCGGCTGATGGCCGGCATGTGGGACAGGTCGCTGCAGCTGTCGCACGACTCGGACATGACCGATGTCCTGCTCGACCCGGGCGACGTGGGCGAGGACGGCGAGTGGGCGGTGTACGTCTACCACGGCTGGTCCGGCGAGCCCCCGGACCGTTACCCGTCGTTCGCGGAGTTCATGCGGTCGATGTACCGGGATTTCTATCGCTGGCACGGCGACAACCCCGGGTTCGAGAACGAGGTGACGCGCGAGCTCGACGCCGCCGTGGAGCGGGCCCGCCTGGCCTGTCTGGCCGGGGGCGACATCGACGAGCAGCTTGCGGTGTTCGACGAGGCCGAAAGGTACGGAAGGGGCCGGGCCCGGCGGCTGCGGGACCAGATCCACGCCATGTTCGCGCCGGTCGGCCATGTCGCGGCGATCAGGGACATGGACGACCCGCTGTACGTACGGGAGATCCTGCCGCTCCTCGCGCGGGCGCACCGCACAGCCGGCCGGGACGACGACTGGTTCCTGAGACCGCATGGCGACGCGGGCCGGGCCGGCGCGGAGGCCGCGCTGCGCGAGGCCGACGAGCGCTCCTTCCGGTACGAGCCGCCGGGGCCGTTCGGCCGGGCCGTCGCGGAGGCCCGCGAGCTGGCGCGCTGGGGCGACACGGAGGGGGCCTGTCGGGTGCTGGCCGCGGCGGTGCCCGACTGGGAGCCGTACGGCACCGACCATGTCGCGCCCGTCGGACTGCTCGCCGATCCGTTCCTGGGGCCGGTCGTCACGCCCGAGCGCGGACGGCAGATCCTGACCACACCGCGTGCGGGTCACGGCTCGGCTCCACGGCCGACGGAACCCGCTGCCTCCACCGCGCCGGACGGGCCGGACGGGCTTGATGGGCCCGATGGGACCGACCGGTCTGGTGGGCTCGATCGGCCCGATGGGCTCGGCTGGCTCGTCGAATCCGATTCCGGTACGCGCCCGGACGGCTTCCGCTTCGTCCTGGTCCAGGGCATAGCGCCGCAGGAGCTTGCGCAGCGGCTCGGCGAGGGACCGCTGCTGCCTCCGTGCGCCGAGAGCGACCTGCAGTGGTGGGGCTGGCGGAACGGACCGGTGGGGCAAGGCGCGTACGCACGGATCGGATCGTGCGGCGGAGGCTGGAGCTTCGCGTTCGAGACGGGCCCCGAGGGCTTCCTTGAGGACCGGCTGAGCGGCCTGGACGCGCGGGCGTCCCTGGGCACCAGGGCGATATCGGTCTGGTGCCCGGCGACCGGTGTCCCCAGAGACGCCGGCGGTCGCGCCACCCCTCCGCAGACCTTCCGCTTCTCGTACGCCGAGGACGGCCAGGAGGTGTACGGGTACACGATCGACGGCGACGTGCCCACGACGCGGGGCACGCTTCCCGCACCGCTCGGTGCGCTCTCTTCCGGTGGGCCCGCGCTCGACGCGATCGCGGCGGTGTACGGGGTCTCGTTGCCCCGATTCGCCCTGAGGGTCGGGGGGTTGCACGCCGTGGCGGCGAAGTCGTGGATCAGGCCACCGGGGCCGGGCGAGGGGAGTGCCACCTTCACCGCTGCTTCCACTGTCCTGCGTACCCGCACGGAGGGGTGATGTCCCCTTCGGCCCGCCCCCTCACCGGGCCCCGTGGTGGGCCACCCGACGATCCGGGTGCCCGAAGGGGCAGCGGCGGCTGCCCCCGGCCGGCGGGATCCGGGCTGGACGAGGCAGTGGCACGTCGTGAAGGTGGAGTGGTGGGGCCATCACGACGCGCCTTCGACCGGGGCGCGGTCAGGGGAGATGACGATGCACGCACAGGAATGGGACCAGGAACACGACCACGAGCGTGATCACGGGCACGGCCAGGAGCAGGTGCACGACGGCGCCCCGCACGAGTCGAGGGCGGCCGGGGGCCGGGAGGCGGCGGACACTCCGCACCTCTACCGTGCGGCGGCCGCCGGGCGGGCCGATGTGGTCGGGGCCGGCGGCATGAGCGTGCTCCAACGGGCGGTCGGCAACAGCGCCGTGGGATCGATGCTCCAGAGGCAGGAGGAGGACGAACGCTCCCCCGTGCACAACGTGATCTCGTCCGGCGGCGGGCAGCCCCTGGACACCGATACCCGCACCGACCTGGAGGGGCGGATGGGCGCGGACTTCTCCGAGGTGCGCATCCACACCGACTCCGCCGCGCACGAGTCGGCGAAGGGCGTGGGCGCCCACGCGTACACGGTCGGCAACAACGTGGTCTTCCAGCGTGACGCGTACGATCCGTCCTTGCCGCAGGGCCGCACCACGCTCGCCCATGAGCTCACCCATGTGGTCCAGCAGCGCAACGGCCCGGTGGAGGGTACGGAGGCGCCGGGCGGTATCCGGGTGAGCGACCCGTCCGACCGCTTCGAGCGGGAGGCCGTCGCGAACGCCGACCGGGTGCTGTCGGACCCGGCTCCGGCGTCGGGTTCGGCGTCGGATTCGGCTCAGGCGGCTGCGACCGGTGCGGTCGGGCATGACGCGTCCCCCACCACGTCCACCGCTGTGCAGCGGGCGGCGACGGAGGACGAGGACGAGCAACCCGCCGATGTGCAGGGCTCCTTCGTCCAACGGGCGCAGGAAGGGGCCGAGGAGGAGGAAGAGGCACCGCCCGCCTGACCGGAGTCAGCCCGCGGTGTCCGTCCGCATCGTGCCGCCGAGGAACAGCGACTCCGCACACCGCGAAGGCGTCGGCGCGTTCACCGGCTTGCCCACCTTCCGGCAGTCGACGGTCATCGTGACCTTGCCACCGGCGGTCACCAGGATCGGCGTGACGAAGTGGTAGTCGGAGTCGCGGAAGTTCTCCAGCGCGAGCCGGAGCACGGGCGCGTCCCGCCCGGAGGAGACCACGAGCGTGCCCGCGTCGCCCTGCGGGTTCTGGACCACGATGTCGGTCAGCTGGAAAGTGTGCCCGGTGGGCACCTGCAGGGCCGTCGAGGTGTTCGACCCACCGCCCACCGAGTCCCTGACCTGCACCTGCGCACTGGTCGGGGCGGCGGCCGCCGAGCCGTCGGACGCGCCGTCGGATGCGCCGGGGTTCGGCGAGGCACTCGGCTTCGGTGAGGTGCCGTTCGCACCGGAGGAGTCGCCGCCGCCCGAATCCGCCCCGGCCGTGGGGCCGGGGCTCGGGGCGTTGCTCTTGTCGGCCGCGGCGGCGGACCGTACCGCTTCCGGTGTGATCGCCTCCCGGGCCGCCGACTTCACGGCCGGTCGCAGCAGCGCGTACCAGAGCCCGACCAGCGCGATCAGCAGCACAGCCGCGGTGATGAGGGCCCGGGGAAGCCAGCGCGGCAGGATCGGCTCCTGCTGGTACGAACCGTCCAGGACCACCGGCGCGACCGGGTCCTGACCCTCCGCCACATCCGGAGTGGCGACGACCTGGAAGGGATGCGTGACCGGCGTACCGCGCCACACGCGCTTCGCCGGCCGGATCCGCAGCTTTCCGAACTCCGCCCGGCCGGGCGCGATCTGCAGCGTGTCCGCCGCGAACGTGACCCGGGCCCGCTCCGTACCCGACTGGGCCCCCAGCCGTACGGTCGCGGGGGTGTTTCCCCGGTTGTCGACGGCGAGTTGGTGCCGGCCGCGCCACGCACCGTGCGAGCTGCGCGGTACCAGCTCGGCGGTCGTCTCGGTGAACGGGAGTACGGTCACCCGCCCTTCGGGCACCACCGTGTCGCCCTGCTCGCTGGTGGGCACCACCCGGATCCCGAAGGGCGTCTCCCCCGCGAGTACGGTCGAGTCGCGGGGCGGATGCAGGACGAGAGAAACGGCCTGGGTGTCGCCCGGATACAGCGACAGGCTCGCCGGCTCCACCGTCGACCAGGCGGCACAGGCACCGACCACCTCGAAGCGGTATTCCTCGACGGTGTTGCCGGAGTTGAGGATCCGCAGGGGGAGGGCCGTCTCCTCGCCCGGTGCGGCAGTGACGGACGAATCGTCGAGGCTTGCCGTGAGACTCATAGGGCGCACCGTAGGGTCGGCGCCGAACGACGACATCGGCCGTGAAGGAACACTTCCGGGCAGACTCTGTGCCCGGATCGGCTTTTCTGTTTCCCTGTAGGTATACGCGGGAATCGTTTGACCGCCTCAAGACGAATGAGGCACACAAGAACAGCCGTGATGGTTGTGTTCAGTGTGAGGCCATCGGCTGTTTCCCAGGGGGAGCATTGCCATGGAGCGCACCACTGTCGCATTACGGGCGCAGGATCCGATCTCGCAGGCGGGCGTGGCCAGTCAGTTACGAGCCCGGCCGGAGGTCAGCGTGACGGACTGGGGGGAGGGCGACTCCTCACCCCAGATCGTGGTCGTCGTCGTGGACGCGGTCGATGACGAGGTGCTGACATTGCTGCGCCACATCCAGCGCACCAGCACCTCACGCACCGTCCTCGTCACCACGGACATCGACGAGCAGAAGCTGGTGAGCGCCGCGGAGTGCGGTGTCGCCGGTGTGGTCAGGCGTTCCGAGTCGACCCCGGAGCATCTGGTCCAGGTCATAAGGACGGTGGCGCGGGGCGAAGGCCATCTCCCGTCCGACCTGCTGGGCAGGCTGCTGGAGGAGGTCGGACGCCTCCAGGGACAGGTGCTCGGTCCCCGCGGACTGCACTTCACCGGTCTCGCGGCACGCGAGGTGGATGTGCTGCGCCTGGTCGCGGAGGGGTACGACACCGCCGACATCGCGACGAAGCTGGCCTATTCCGAGCGCACGATCAAGAACGTGCTGCATTCGGTGATGACCCGGCTGCAACTGCGGAACCGGTCGCATGCGGTGGCGTACGCGATGCGGCAAGGGCTGATCTGAGCGGTCCGGTACCGCGTCCGTACCGGCATCGATAGGGACGTATGCGGCAGTTCCGGTCGTCCCGGCGGCCCCGACAGCGCAGACGGTTCTGGCAGCCCTCTCACTCCCCTCAGCTGCCCGAAAGGGCAGTGGGGGCTTCCCGAGGGTGTGACTTCCGTACCGCTGCGGGTCTGCCGTGTGTACGGGACCGTGGCCCGGTACACCGATCGGCCGAGGGTGGGGGAGGACTTCCGTGCGCTGGTTCCAGCCGCTTCAGCGGGTGCCGCGGTCGCGGACAGGTCCGGTCGCCGGGCCCCGGTCGTCCGCCTCGCACAGGACCCTCGCGGTGCTCCGTGTGCCGGCGCTGGCCCTTCTCCTCGTGGCCACCGGTGTAGCCCCCGGCTCGGCCGTGACCGCCGGGGTGCAGGCGGTGGCGGTGCCCGAGCCCTGGGTCACCCCTGCCGAGTTCACCGACGCGGTCGACCCCGGTGGCTCCACGGGTGTGGCCAAGCAGGTGCGTACGCCCGCGATTCCGCCGAGGCCCGATGTGGTGCTGCTGGTAGACGGAACGAAGAGCATGAAGGACCCGATCACGAGCGTGCGGGACAACCTGACCGAGATCACCGACGCGATCCGGGCCGAGCAGGCGGACTCCCGGTTCGCCGTGGCCACCTTCGGGGACCAGGAAGGCGATGTGAACGCCGGATTCCAGGTGCTGACCGAGCTCACGACCGACGACACCAAGATCAGAGAGGGTGTCGGCGGCCTCGACACCGGGCTGGGGGGCGAGAGCCGCGGTCCGTCCGAGGACTGGATCAACGGGCTGTGGCAGATCGCCAACGGCGCAGGCGGGAAGACCGTGTTCCGTGAAGGGGCCAGCCCCGTCATCGTGGTGGTCAGTGACGCGTCCAGCCACTCGCCCAGCAACGGCCACTCCATCGACGACACGATCTTCGCCCTTCAGGACAAGAACGTCCGGGTGATCGGTGTGGACGTGGAGAGCAAGGTCGGCGACGGGATGAACGGCAACGGTGACGCACACAACCCCGACAACCCCGACTACGTCGAGGACCCGCCCACCACACCCGGTCAGGCGACGCGCATCGTGGGCGCCACCAACGGTCGACTGCTGGAAGGCATCGACGGGAAACAGGTGGCGGACGCGATCATCGAGGGCTTCCACAACCTGCCCACCAACGTCGGCTACCGCCTCGACAACTGCGACCCTCACCTGTCCGTCAGCCTCGACCCGCCCACCCGGCAGCTCACCAGCGGGGACACCGCGCACTTCGCGGAGAACATCGACGTCTCCGCGGACGCGCCCCAGGGCACCCGACTGACCTGCACCGTGCAGTTCCTGATGGGCACCCAGGCGCCCGGCACAGAAACCATCGGGCCGGCCGCCGCAGCCGATCCGGACTTCCAGGAGCAGATCAACATCGATGTGAACGACATCGACGCACCCGTCGTCACCGTGGACGATCTGACCGTCCGGGCCAAGGGCAAGAAGGGCGCGCGCGTGACGTACGACGCCACCGCCCAGGACGCCACCGACGGCACGCTCCCGGTGACCTGCACCCCGCCCTCCGGCTCACTCTTCCCGGTCGGCAGCACCACGGTGACCTGCTCGGCGACCGACTCGGCGGGCAATACGGGGACGGACACGGCACAGATCGAGGTCCTGGAGGCCCCCGTCCCGCCCTCTGCGGATGTGGCGATGAAGGTCGACGTCAGCCCGGACCGTACGTACACCGGCCGCCCGGCCCGTGCCCGCTTCACCATCACCAACGCGGGTCCGGACGCAGCGACGGGCGTGGTCATCGGTTCCACCTGGCCGAAACCGTCCAAGGCGAAGGACCGCAGGCTGCCCGCGCTGACCCGCTGCACGGCGGCCGAACCGTGCACCATCCGGGCCGGTGGCCGCATCGAGGTGACCCAGACGGCGACGTACCGGGCCGCGGTCACCGGAGACGTACGGGCCACGGTGCGCGGCACCTTGTCCGACCGCCGGAAAGCCAACAACCAGGACACCGACCGGCTGCGCGTCCTGAAGCCCTCGCTGACCGTCACGCCGCAGGTTGCCAAGCCGGGCCAAGTGGTGCTGGCACGCGGCAAGGACTATCCGCCGGGGCAGACCGTACGTTTCACGTGGAACAACGGGATCACTGCGGAGATGTCCGGTGTGGTCGTGGGCCGCGACGGCACCTTCGAGGTCCAGGTCCCGGTTCTGCGCAAGGACAAACTCGGCCCCCGGAAGCTCCGGGTGGACACCCGCGACATCGACCGGTTGCAGAAACCGGTCCTGGTGGTCCAGCGGAATCTCCAGCCACCGGACTTCGCGGGCCGCGCATGAGCGCCGGCGACCGTACGGGAGTGATCGGGTGATCCACGAGGTCGACGATGTACTGCGGGCCCTGATCAGGGCGGAGGTGCTCGAAGGCGGCCAGATCGCGGTGGTCTTCGACGCCCCGACCCGGGAGTGGGCGGCGAAGGTCAACGCCCCCATGGTCAACCTCTACCTCTACGACATCCGCGAGGACATGCGGAGGCGCGAGCGAGGTCTGCACAACGAGTACGACGAGCGCGGCACGATCACCGCGCGCCGCCGCCCGCCCCGCTTCTTCAAGCTGTCGTACCTGATCACGGCATGGACGAAGCGCCCGGAGGACGAGCATCGGCTGCTCTCGTCGCTGCTCGGCTGTCTGCTGCGCTACGAGGCGCTGCCTCCGGATCGGCTGACGGGCACCCTGGCCGAGATCGGGGCGGCCGTACCGATGTCGATCGCGCTGCCACCGCCGGAGGACCGTTCGTTCGCCGACGTGTGGAGCGCGCTGGGCGGCGAGTTGAAGCCCTCGCTGGACCTGGTGATCAGCGTTCCGGTGACGGCGTCGCCGAGCTATGTGGTCGGCCCGCCGGTGGGGGACGAGGGCTTGCAGGCCCGCTTCGGGGACGTACCGGAGGAGGCCGAGCCGTTGTCGGAACCGATGCCGGGGCGCGGCGGACTTCCGGTGTACGGAGGCCGTCCGGGCCGCCCCGGCCGGCTGGGCGGTCCGGGAAGTCCGGGCGGGGGCGCCCCCCGTACCTCTGACACGGAACGGCGGCGCGGTCTGTCCCTCCGTATCACCGAGAGCCGCAAGGCCGCTGCGGCGGACGTCATGCGGGGCGGCGCGGCAGACCACGCCGAGGACAACACGGAGGACGGCGCCGAATGACCACCGCGGGCGACCCGAACCTGCGCCATCTCCTCGCCCGTGCGGTAGCGGTGGAGCAGCGCATCCGACGAGCGGTCGAGGCCCGGCAGCTCACCGACCCGGACCCGGACGACGCCTTCCGCGGCCTCTACCTCACGGACGAGAACATCGCCCGTCTGCTGGACGCGGAGGAGGCCCGCGCCTTCCCGTCCCCCGTTCCGGACTACGACGAGACGCCGACGGAGACGCCGCCCAGGGCGTCGCCGGGGGCGCCGGCCGAGACGCCGACCGAAGTGCCCCGGCTCACCGCCCTGCCCGAAGCGTCCCGACTCACATCCCTGGCTGGTGAGTTCGGCCTCACCGCCCTCGACGTCGAGATCCTCCTCATCACGCTCGTACCGGATCTCGACGACCGCTTCGAGGCGTTCTACGGCTACCTGAACGACGACGTCACCCGCCGCCGCCCGTCCATCGGTCTGGCCCTGGGCCTCTGCGGCCTGTCCCCCGCCGACCAGGTGGCGCGCGGCCGGCTGTCGGCCCTTGCACCGCTCCGCGAGGGCCGTCTCCTCCTGGTCGAGGACCTGGACCGCCCGTTCCTGAGCCGTGCGCTCCGCGTCCCCGACCGGGTCACCGCGCACCTCCTGGGCGATGACACCCCTGACCCGCGTCTGGCCGATCTCCTCGCCCCCTGGCACGCCGTACCGGGCGTCGGCGACCCGGCCCCGCTGGCTGCGGCCCTCGCCCGGGGCGCCTCGCTCGCCTACCTCCGCGAGGACCAGGGCGGCGCGGGCACGGCCCTCGCGGCCTCCGCGCTGACGCTCGCGGGCCACCAGGTCCTGGGCCTGGATCTGGCGCGACTGGCCGAGGACCCGTCCCCCGCCGAGGCGGTCCGCTCCCTGGTCCGCGAGGCCAGACTGACCGGCGCCGGCCTGGTCTGTGCCCCGCTCGACGCGGTCTGCCGCGAACACCCGGAGCTCCTCCGGCTCCTCACCGGCACCCCGGTCCCCACGATCCTGGTGGGCCGGGCCCCCTGGGACGCGGCCTGGTCCGCCGCCCCGCCGCTCCTCCTGCACGCCCCCCGCGTGGAACCCTCGACCCGGGCCGCCCTCTGGACCGACGCGTACGACGCCCCCGTCCCCGAAACCATCGACGTGGACCGCCTGCTCTCGCCGTTCCTCCTCACCCCGGAACAGATCACCCGCGCCGCCCGGGGCGCCGCCCAGACCACCCACCTGGACGGCGGCACCCTCACCCCCGACCACGTACGCCAGGGCGCCCGCGCCCAGAACGCGGCAGGCCTCGACCGCCTGGCCCGCCGCATCGAACCCACCGTCACCTGGAACGACCTGGTCCTCCCCCCGGACACCCACGCCCAGCTCCGCGAACTGACCGCCCGCGCGCGCCATCGCGACCGCGTTCTGGGGGAGTGGGGCATGCGCCCCGGCGGCGGCAGGGGCCGGGGCGTGTCGGCCCTGTTCGCGGGTGATTCCGGCACCGGGAAGACGATGTCCGCGGAGGTCATAGCCGCGGACCTGGGCCTGGACCTCTACACGGTCGATCTGGCGACGGTGATCGACAAGTACGTGGGCGAGACGGAGAAGAACCTGGAACGGATCTTCTCCGAAGCGGCGGGCGTGAACGGAGTCCTCCTCTTCGACGAGGCGGACGCGATCTTCGGCAAACGCTCGGACGTGAAGGACGCCCACGACCGCTACGCGAACGTCGAGAGCGCGTACCTGCTCCAGCGTATGGAGTCCTTCGACGGCCTGGCCATCCTCGCCACCAACCTCCGGGCCAACCTGGACGACGCCTTCACCCGCCGCCTGGACCTGGTCATCGACTTCCCGGTCCCGGACCCCGAACAGCGCCTCCTGCTGTGGGAACGCTGCCTGGGCCCCGTACTCCCCCGGGGCAAGGACCTGGACCTCGCCTTCTGCGCGGAGAACTTCGAGCTGGCGGGCGGCAACATCCGCTCGGTCGCGGTGACAGCCGCGTACCTGGCGGCGGACACGGGCGAGCCGGTGACGATGCCGACGCTGATCCACGCGATCCAGCGCGAGTACCAGAAGCTGGGCCGGCTGACGCTGGCGTCGGAGTTCGGGCCGTATCTGGGACTGCTGGCGTAACGCCGCCGGCCTGACACCGGGCGCCCGTGCGTGGGCCCTTGCGCGGGCCGGTGGTTGCCGCCACCGTGGGCGGAGTCGGGCCGGTGACCGACCGGTCCGCTCCGTACGGTGACGGGAGTCAGCGTGACCTCATTGCCCCTGCCCCATGAACTGCACGGCGACGGTCCGCACAAGGTGATCGCGGTGCACGGCTGGCTCGCAGACCGCTCCGCGTACGCCCCTGTGCTGCCGGACCTCGACCTCGGTTCGTTCCAGTACGCGGTGGTGGACCTGCGGGGATACGGCGAGGCCCGGGACGCGAGCGGTACCTACACGACGGCCGAGGGCGCCGCGGACGTGCTCGCGCTGGCCGACCGGCTCGGCTGGGAGAGGTTCTCGCTGATCGGCCACTCGATGGGCGGCTCCGTCGCTCAGCGGACGCTGGCCATCGCACCGCAACGAGTGCGCAGAATCGTCGGGGTGTCCCCGGTCCCCGCGTCCGGCCTGCCCCTCCCGCCCGACCAGTGGGAACTCTTCTCCGCGGCGGCGCACACCCCTCAGAACCGTCGAACCATCCTCGACATCACCACCGGAGGCCGACGCCCCGCGAGCTGGCTGGACCGCATGGTGCGCCGCTCGCTCGAACGCAGCGACGCCAAGGCGTTCCGGGCCTGGCTGGATTCCTGGGCGGGCGAGGACTTCCACGACCGGATCGACGGTTCGCCCGTGCCGGCCCTGGCCGTGGTGGGCGCGCTGGACCCGGCGCTGTCGGCCGAGTTGCAGCGCGCCACGTGGATGCGCTGGTTTCGGCGGGCCGAACTGGTGGAGCTGCCGTCGTGCGGCCACTACGCGATGGACGAGGCCCCGCTCGACCTGATCCGCGTGGTGGAGGACTTCCTGCGAGCCGACGCGGAGGACGGCGGGGCGAAGGCGTGAACGGGCCCGTACCGGACGTGTTCGACCCCAGGCAGTACGCGCAGGGCATCCCCCACGACCGCTACCGCCACCTGCGCGATCACCACCCCGTGGCGTGGCAGGAGGAGCCGGAGGTGCTCGGCTGGCCGACGGGCCCCGGCTTCTGGGCGGTCACCCGGCACCGGGACGCCGTCCGCGTGCTGAAGGACTCCTCGACGTACTCCTCGTACCTGGGCGCCACCCAGATCCGCGACCCGGACCCCGCGGACCTGCCGTTCATCCGCCGCATGATGCTCAACCAGGACCCGCCGCACCACCGGCGACTGCGCGTACTTGTCAGCCGTGCGTTCACCCCCAAGCGCGTGGATCGTTTCGCCGCGGTCGTACGCGAACGAGCCCGCTCCCTGCTCACCCGGGCGGTCACCGAGGCGCGGGCCACCGACGGCACCTGCGACCTCGTCGCCCGCGTCACCGACGACTACGCCCTGCTCAACCTCACCGACCTGCTGGGCGTACCGGACAGCGACCGGGGCCTCCTCCTGCACTGGACCCAACGCGTCATCGGCTACCAGGACCCCGACGAGGCCGGAACATCGGTACGCGGCCCGGACGGCAAGCCGGTCAACCCGAGGTCCCCGGCGTCACTGCGCGACATGTTCGACTACGCGCACGCACTGGCGGCGCACAAGCGGCAGCACCCGGGCGACGACGTGATGACGGTCCTGGCCACGGACCCCGAACTGACCGAGCCCGAACTGGAGATGTTCTTCTTCCTGCTGGTGGTGGCAGGAAACGACACGGTACGCAGCGCAGCCCCAGGCGGCCTGCACCTCCTGGCGGAAAATCCCGAGGCCTACCGCCGCCTGCGCGACGGAGAGGTACGGATCGCCACGGCCATCGATGAACTGCTCCGCCGCCACCCACCGGTCCTGACCTTCCGCCGCACCGCCACTCAGGACACGGAACTGGCGGGCACACGGATCCGCGCCGGTGACAAGGTGGTGGTCTTCCACGCCTCGGCCAACCACGACGAACGCGTCTTCCCCGCCCCGTTCACCCTGGACCTCTCGCGTAGCCCCAACCCCCACATCTCCTTCGGCGACGGCCCCCACGTCTGCCTGGGCGCCCACTTCGCCCGCCTGCAACTGCGGACCCTGTACCAGGAGACGTGCCGTGCTTTGTCACCCGGCCCGCTCCAACTCGCGGCCCCGCCACGCCGCCTGGTGTCGAACTTCATCAATGGGTTGAAGTCATTGCCGGTGCAGGTCGCCGACGCGTGAACCTGATCTGTTAGGTCGAGGTCGGACAGCCGGCAAGGTGGCAGCTGCAAGCGCAATGCAGATACTCGACCGGCGCCTCGCCGGGCCTGACGCGAATGACCTGCTCGCCGTGGCACAGCCGGTGCCCTTCGGGCCAGTCACTGCCCGCAGTTCTGCACTCCGGGGATCTGTAAGAGGCGTGAGGGCCCAACCGGGGCGCGGTACTCATGGTCTACCTGCGCTGGAGTCCCGCGATGGCGCGTCAGTGTGACGTTCGTCTGTATGAGAGGTGGTGAACGGCGCACAGTCGGGATGGGCGTGGGCGTCGGGCCGTGCCCCGCTCATCGAGAAGCCGTCGCCGATCAACTGGGCCTCACCCGCGATGAATGCCTGGCAGTGGCAACAGATCTTCATGACGCCGCGCACGTCCGACAGGTGGTGCAGCAGCGGGGGAACCAGACAGTGGTGCTGTTGTGGATGTGCCGACCCCTCGGGCCGAGGTCCACTGCGGTGCGCGGGGTCAGGGTGACGTCGCACCACACGCAGTGCGCGCCGCGTTGCTGGGCCTGCGAAAGATCGTCGGGATCAGGAAGCATCCCAAAGTCACTCGTGTTGCCGTCAGTCGTGTAAGTGTCCACGCACTGGAGATCCCAAGCGTGGGAGTCTGACGGGAGACGACAACCTATGACACGGAGTTGATCATGCACGCCGTGGCGATCACGGGCACTCGGTCCACAGAGCATCGCCCACGAGACGAGTACGTGGCTCTCTTCGCCACCTACCTTGGGGCGTTCGCCCACAGCGCCTTCTACATCGGCGGCGCAAAGGGCATCGATTCATGGGCGTTGTTGTGGTTGGCGGAGAGCACGTGCGCGGACATCACGATCGTCGTTCCGGGCACAGTTGCCCAGCAGCCCCAAGAGGCTCGGCAGGCCGTCGCCCATACCCGCAACCGCATCAAGGAGGTCGTTGAACTCGGGGCGCCCGAGCTGTGCGCCGACGCGTATCACGCGCGGAACCGGTGGATGGTTGATCGCTCCGCGCTGACGATCGGGTTCCCTCACCGCTCGGAATCATCTTTGGGTACGTGGCAAACCATCAACTACACAGCAGATCGGGGGAAACCGCGGCTGATCGTGCCCGTGTAGCGCCGGACTGCGCCACGATGACGGGATGGACAGCTCAAGTGCAGGAGCGGCGGCGCTGAAGAGGCTGAGGACTCGACGCGGCCTGTCTCTGGCTGACATGGCGCGTGCTTTGACACAGGTTGCTCAGGACCTGGGCATGCCCAGACTGCCGCAGGTTGCGAGTGTCCAGCGTTCGATCGCGCGCTGGGAGTCGAAAGCGGTGACGATGCCGGACGATCGCTACCAACTGCTGCTTGCCCATCTGTACGCGACCACGCCTGGCGGAAGCCGCTCGCTCGGAGCGGGGTCGGACTTCGCGGAGTACCTCGATGCATTGGGAGAAATCGGGGAGAGCGAACATCGAATTGCGGAGTTGCGGAGCACGCTGGTCCGGGCGGTGACGGATGACGGCGGCGGCCCGTTCGCGCTGCTGGCGCCCCAAGTAGGTGCCGGATTGGCCCAGGCCCTCGCGGATCCGTCGCTCTTGGATGCGGAGACCGTCTCAGGGCTCGCCTCCGTTGTTGCGGATGTCAACGCGCAGGTAGGGAGCCTTCCCTTCGTACGCCTGCAACTGATGCTTGCTCCGGCGTTGGAAGCCTGCCGGCGGCTGATGGCCGGACGGCCACCGGAGCCGGTGCGTGAGCGTTTATGGGGTACGCGGGTGGAGGCGGCGATGCTGGCAGGCCGCCTTGCATTCGAGACGCGCGACGACGCTGCCAGTCGAGCTCTGTACGAGGAGGCGACCAGGGAAGCCGCCCGCCTGGGACAGTCCTGGCGACAGGCCAGGGTGCACCTCAGCCATGCGCTCACCGTCCTCTACGCGATGCCCGACACAGCGCACGCGGCTCGGCTCGTCGAAAAGGCGGTGCGAGCTGCTGGGGGTGGCGAGAGCCCTCTTCTTCGCGCGCGTGCGCATGCGCTGCAGGCGGAGGTCGCTGCCCGGTCGGGGCAGGGCCGGCAATCCGGTGCTGCGCTTGGCCTGGCCTGGTACGACATCGAGAGGAAGTCCACCAATGAGCCCCTCCCCGGTGTGTTCTCTGCGGAGTACTTGCGCGGTTTCGAGGGCGTGTGTGAGCTGTACGTGGGTGATCCGGCCGTTGCACACGACCAGTTCGCGGCCGCTGCCGCGGCATTGAGGGCCCCGCGACAGAAGGTTCAGCGGATCATCATCGCCACGGATCAGGCGTTGGCGAGAATTCAGCTCGGCGAACCGCGTGGAGCAGCCGACCTACTGCACGAGTGCGTGATGGCGGCGGCTTCGACGGGCGGAAGAGTGCCGCTGATCCGGTTACGGAGGGCCCGCCAGGAGCTTCAACCATGGCGTCGGGAGAACTTCGTCGCAGAGTTGGACGACCATCTCATGGATGCACTTGGGCGATAGTTGCGAGCAGTGTCGCCTTTGTTGAGAGGCAGATCACAGCAGAGATCTCCCGTGGATCACGCAGGCGATCTGGTCAGAGCTCAGCAATGGGTAGTCGATCTCTATTTACATCAAAGGATTCATCGGGCTTCCTGGGCTTCGCATTCACTTTCCGCCTGCTTCAGGATGTGAATTGCGAACTCCTGCTCATCGGAAGTTTTTCCCAGTGATTTACGATGCCAGATACCTACTCTTCTTTCCGGGTGCGAGAACCTCAGTTCCGCTGCGAGGTATGCCCGCAAGCCGTAGGTGAATGGTTCACCCTTCATCGGGAGTCTTTCGAGGACTCTGGCAAGGGTGCAATTATATTGCTGCACGACGATGTGTGGCTCTCCGCTGGGCAGTACTACTTCCTCTAGGTCAATGTCGCGGAATTCGACATCCCGCAAGATTGACTGAGAGAAGTCCACGTTTCGCATAATGTTCTCCGGAACGCTTCGGCCCGTGATGGAACTGCTCCAGAAGATGACATTACGCAAGAGGCCTGCGAATTTGCAGTCCGTAAAATTTGACCCTCGAAAATTGACTGAATTTAATTTGGCGTTCGTGAAGGTCGTGCGGTTAAACTCTGCATCCGTGCAGTTGGATCCGATCAGGATTGCTCGCGAGAAGTCAACGGAGTCATATGTGGTGTATTTTTCGTCCAAGGGTAGGCTTAACTGTGCGCCCCGTAGGCTAGATTTGACAAATGAGCAATTCTTGAAAATTACCCCTCGGCATTCCAATCCATCCATTTTGGCGTTGTCGAAGTTGCAATTTACTACGTTCGCTCCTGACAGCTGAAGTCCGGGGATCGTGGACCCAGTGAAGTCTATGTCAGTAAAAGATACTCCTTGTGCGGCCGCGATTGTGACGTCCGGCGCGTAATCCTCCATCCCTCGGAAATGGAGCCCTCGCAGATCGAGGCGTCCGTTGAAACGGCCAGGGGCCATATGGTTTATGTCTCCCCCCTCCTTTATTGCCTCAAGGATTTCATCGGCTTTCCGTGATCCTTCGGCAGAGGACCAGTATTCTCTATTCATTTACTACCCCTATCTGTTCCGGGAAAAGTTTCGCATACTCATTGTATTTCATCGGAGTATATATTAGAGCCAGGGCCTCTGAGCCAAAGGTTGGCGAATAGTTGTTAAGGTGCCCTTGCCAAGCATTTTCCGTTGTCACATCTCCCCACCAATTCTTGTTCTTTTCGTAGAAGTCTGGAATTTTTGTGCCTTTAGGCAGGCCGCGTGGGGAAATTACGACGCCCTGTGATGTCAGTGAGGAATTGGCGCGCGCCAAAGTTTTGAAGTTCTCATCGATGACAGTACCCTGATGCATGTAGAAGCGCACGTACCAGGGTGCACCTTCGTTGGCAACGTCTGAACCCGCACCTTCTTCGGCGCGATGTCTCTCTACGTCTGATATTTGCTTTGGGCTCAAGCCTGTGGCCCTGAAATCTGCATCTGCCGCAGCTAGTTGTTGACGTAATGTGCTTTCTATCTCAGGTGTCCATAGAGCATCGGCGCCTATGTCTATCTGGCCATGCTTTTTCGCGTAGTCTTCGATGGCTTCCTTGACCGACTCGAATGCTTTTTTCACTTTTTCATTTGTCCCATCCTTGTTCATTTTGTTGTATAGCTTGATTGCTTTGGTATTTCGGGTGATTATGCCCTGAAGTGATTTGTATTCGTCATTCCTCCCTGAGCCTGACTGCTTAATTTGCGCGCATCGCGCCCGGCATTTATCTACTACTCGACGGGGCAGTGCGCTGGCCATAGTCAAGCCATCGTCGGCTAGCTTTAAGGTGTGCCCATGACCTTCCATTTGGAATGTTGTGTTAATCTCTGAAGGATTCTTCGATTTCTTGTTTGGGTCTGATTCGCTCCCATCTCCTTTCTTTTTATCTTTTGTGGGCTTGAGTTTTTTCCAGAGATTTCTACCGGCCTTTACGATGAAGTTGACGATTTTGTCGATGGCGCGGTTGACGGGTTTGGCGACGGCGTGGAAGACGGATTTGACTTTGTTGGCGAGGGAGCCGATACCGAGGAGGGAGGCGAGGAAGCCGATCAGCAGGGGGACGCTGGCCGCCAGTGCGGCTTCGACCATCTTGGGGACGCCTGCTGATCCGCCGTTGGCGATGGCGATGACCGCGTCCAGGACCGCGTTGACGAACTCCACGATCTGGGCGCCCTGGTTCACGATGAACGTGACGATGTCGATGATTCCCTTGACCGCGCGGACGAAGGCGGAGGCGGGGTTGAGGAGGGAGATGATCCAGGTGATGCCGGCGATGATGACGGTGGGGATCAGGTAGCTGGTCAGTTTTTCGAGGATGGTGGCTTTGAGGTCGCCGGCCTCGGCGGTGATTTCTTTGACGGCGCCTGCGGGGCCTTCGCGGGCGAGGGTCTGGGCGACGGGGACGGACTGTTCGACGGCGCTCATGGCCTGGTCGGGGAGGCCCTTGCGGGTGATGCGGGCCCGGATGTTGGCCCAGGTCAGGCCGAGGAGGGAGGTGATGAGCTGGATGATGCCCTTGAGGTCGAACTTCTGGGGGAGTTCGAGGCCGGCCTTGACGGCGGTGCCGAGGAGCCAGGAGACGACGCCCTTCTTCAAGTGGTCGGCGATGTTGGTGATGAAGAGG
Organism: Streptomyces sp. NPDC058092; assembly: GCF_042884935.1. Taxonomy (NCBI): domain Bacteria; kingdom Bacillati; phylum Actinomycetota; class Actinomycetes; order Kitasatosporales; family Streptomycetaceae; genus Streptomyces; species Streptomyces sp. NPDC058092. Next base: position 56,179 of record NZ_JBHVSY010000002.1, on the reverse strand, counting down.
TTGAGGCCCGCGCCGACGGCTCGTACCAGGTTGCCGAGGAAGCCGATCGGGTCCTTGATGATCTTCATGATGGCGGAGGCGGCCTTGGCGAGGATGCCGAGGAGGAGGTTCTTGAGTTCGTTGATCGTCTTGATCGCGCCGACGATCGCGTCCTTCGCTTTGTCGATCAGGCCCTTGTTGGCTTCCTGGAGCTTCTTGATCTCCTCGTCGACCTTGTTGAGGGCGGCGGTGTATTTCGTGGCGAGGTCCTGGACGAGTTGTTCGGACTTCTCGTTGACGGTGGCTTCGAGGTCGTCGAACTTTCCTGCGAAGTCCTTGGCCGCGTCCTCGCCGAACTGGCGCAGGTCGGCGGGGAGTTTGTCGACCTCGGCCTTCAGCTCGGTGCGGCCCTTGGCGATGCGGGCCTTGGCCTTGCCGAGTTCGGCGCCGATGATGTCGGCGACGGAGGAGATGACGGTCTGCATCTGGGCGACGTAGAGCTTGCGGGCCTCCTGGAAGAGGTCGTTGGCCTCTTTCGGCATGCCCATCAGCTTGTCCTTGGCCCACTTCGCGGGGCCGAACATCCCTGAGTAGCGTTTGTCCTTGTACTTCTTCATGCGGCGCTTGTGGTCGGCGGTGAATGCGTCCCGGGCCGCTTTCTCTCCTTGGGTGAACGCGGTGTCGACCTTTTTGTCCAGGTCGGAGAGGGTTCCCTCGACATCCTTCTTCGTGCCGTCGTAGACCTTCTGGAGCTTCGCGGTGACCTCGGCGCGCTTCTTCTCGTCCTTCGACTTGGTGTCGCCCTTCCCGCCGTCGACCTGCTTGCCCGCCGCGGTGCGGGTCGCGGTCAGGGCGTTCATGGCCTGGGCACCGGAGGCCGCTGCGCCTGCTTTGGCCGTGGACAGTTGCTGGGCCTCGGCTGATCTGCCCTTGGCGGGGGCCTTCGCCGAGTCCGTCTCGGCGGTATTCTTCGCGGACAAGGCCTGGTCGAACTCGGGTTCGTTGCCCTTGGCGAGCTGGTCCTCGGTGACCTCGGCGTCCGCCATCGCCTGATCGTTCTCGGCGGGCCCATGGGAGAAGTCCGTGACTGCGGCCGGCTGCTTCTCAGGGGTCGCATCCGCCGCCGACGGGGCACCTGGGTTGGCCGGGGGCTGGTCGGGGGTGAGGGGGGTTACCTGTTTTTCCTTGGCTGCCGCCGTGTCGGGCGGGGCCTTCGTCGCCGTATCGATGTCCTTGGCGGAGGACTCCTTGCCGTCCGAGACCTTGCCGTCGACCTCGTCCTTGATCTTGTCGGCCTTGCCGGACTTGGAGAACTTGTCGGCGTCGTCGAGGTTCTTCGGGGCCTGCGCGTCGATGGCCTTGTTCACCGCGTCGATGAACGCCTGTTTGTTGAACTCGCCCGGCTTCGCGGCGTTCATCTTCTCCGCGTTCGCCGCCTTGCCCTGCGCCTCTTTGTCGTCCGGGGGTGCGACGGCTGCGTCCTGTGCTGATTTGGACTCGGTGGCTGCGGGGGCGTGTGCGGCCAGGCGGAGTTTCTTGGCTGCTACGTCGGTCTTCACCTTGCGGAAGCCGGGGGCCTGAGAGGGGGAGGGCTTTACCGGGGCGGTGTAGCGCTGGGCGACCAGGCGGGAGACGGCGGCGTTGCCTGCCGCGCGTTGCAGGCGTTGCAGGCTGCGGCGGTCGGGAGCGGGGCGGTCGCCGGGCGGGCGGTGAGGTGGGGGTGCTTGCGAACGTGACACTTCGGGCGTGAGTGTCACGTTCTCGCGAGGGGGGGTACCCCCACGGCCGGACACGCCGGACCCGGAGGCGGGGTCCTTCTCCGGAACCGCCTTCATCCGCCCTCCCGGCCCACCACTTCCCCGGACAGTCGGCACTCGACGCACATGGCCCTGCCGCCGTCCCAGGGTGCGGGGGCGGTGCATCGCGTACGCAGCGCGTGGGGACGGGTCCGGGGGCAGCGCGCGCTGACACGTACAGCGCGGGAACGTTGCCTGATCGGGCAGCGGCCGGTGCACGGCAGGGCGGCCGTGCGTCCGTTCCCGATGATCGCCGCTGTCACGAGAATTGCGGGCGTTCCCCGGCCAAGGAGAGACTCATATGCCGTCGTACCTGTCCCCGGGCGTCTACGTCGAAGAGATCGAGTCCGGATCCCGGCCGATCGAAGGGGTGGGCACCTCGGTCGCCGCCTTCGTCGGCTTCGCGCAGAAGGGCCCGTTCGACGAGCCGACGCTGATCACGAACTGGAGCCAGTTCGCCGGCACCTTCGGTGACTTCGTCGACGGTACGTATCTCGCCTCCGCCGTCTACGGGTTCTTCTCCAACGGCGGCGGTGTCTGTTACGTGGTGCGCATCGGTGACGGCACCGAGCCCCCGGCCGAGGACGAGAGCAACGGGGCCGCCGGGCAGCTGCCTGCCGGATCGGAGACGCAGCTCGGGCCGTACGCGGTGAAGCCCCGCCCCGGTGTGGCCGGTGAGCTCACCGTCGAAGTGACCGAGGTGGAGGGAGACGATCCGCCCTCCGATGTCTTCCAGCTGATCGTGAAGCGGGACGGGCAGGTCGCGGAGACGTACCCGAGTGTGACGACCAAGCGCAGCAAGGAGAACGTCGCCACCCGGGTCAACGCCAAGTCGGAGCTCATCGAGATACGGGAGTCCGGGCGGGGCGCCGCTCCCGCCAAACCCGAGCCGCAGGCCGTGACCCTGGCCCCCGCAGCGCCCGCGTCACCGGGAGCCGGGGCACTGACACCCGAGGTGTACGTCGGCGACGCCGACCGCCGGACCGGGCTCGGCGGGCTCGAAGCCGTCGAAGAGGTCACCACGATCGCCGTGCCGGACCTGATGAGCGCGTACGAACGCGGGCTGCTGGACCTGGAGTCGGTCGTCGCCGTGCAGCAGGGGCTGATCACCCACTGCGAGCTGATGGGCGACCGCGTCGCCATTCTCGACCCGCCGCCCGGACTCAGCCCGCAGCAGATCCGGGCCTGGCGCACCGGCGGCGCCAACTTCGACTCCAAGTACGCCACGCTCTACTACCCCTGGATCCGCGTTGCCGATCCCTCGTCGGGGCGCGCGCAGCTGGTCCCGCCGAGCGGCCACATCGCCGGGGTCTGGGCCCGCAACGACGAGTCGCGCGGTGTGCACAAGGCCCCCGCCAACGAGGTCGTACGAGGGGCGGTCGCCCTGCAGACCCAGCTGACCAAGGGCGAACACGACCTGCTCAACCCGATCGGGCTGAACTGCATCCGGTCCTTCCCCGGACGCGGCATCCGGGTCTGGGGCGCGCGCACGCTGGCCTCGGACCCGGCCTGGCGCTACCTGAACGTCCGGCGCCTCTTCAACTACCTGGAGGAGTCGATCCTCGCCGGGACGCAGTGGGTCGTCTTCGAGCCGAACGACGACGCCCTGTGGGCCCGTATCCGGCGCACGGTCTCGGCGTTCCTGGTCAACGAGTGGCGCAAGGGAGCGCTGTTCGGGCTCACGCCGGAAGAGGCGTTCTACGTCAAGTGCGACCGTGAGACCAACCCGCCGGAGAGCATCGACGCAGGTCAGGTCATCTGCGAGATCGGGGTGGCACCGGTCAGGCCGGCCGAGTTCGTCGTCTTCCGTCTTTCCCAGCTGACCGGGGGCACCGGCGGCGTCGACGAATAACGCCGCCGGCGCCGGGCCGAGCAGCGCGGCCGTCCTGAGGTCCCCCAAGCGGTATAAGCGGTAAAGGAGCCTGTTGTGCCACTTCCCGATCTCGACAGCACCGTCGGGGCCTCCTTCGGCCTCGAATTCGACAGCGTCGTCATCAAGCAGATCACCGAGGTCAGCGGTCTGAAGATGGAACAGGACGTCATCGAGCTGAAGCAGAACACCGCCGACGGCCGCTACGCCATCAAGAAGCTCCCGGGCCGGCCGAAGGCCGGTGAGGTGACGGTGACCCGGGGCCTCACCGAGGACAACAGCTTCGAACGGTGGATCAAGGACTCCCGGTTCGGCCGGATGACCGCTGCCCGCCGCAACGGTGCGGTCATCGTGTACGACCACGAGGGCATCGCCATCAAGCGCTACAAACTCATCAACGCCTGGCCGAAGTCGCTGGAGATCGGCACCCTCAAGGCCGGTGACACCTCGGTCCTGACGGAGAAGCTCGCGATCACTTACGAGAGCATGGAACTCGACTGATGCGGCGTACGGCTCCGGCGGAGGCCCCTGAGCGGCCGGACGCGCACCTCCCGGCCGGCGGGAGCGAGCGGTCCGGCCAACGGGAGCCGCTCCGTACCGAGTTCACCTTCGAGCTGCCGCGCGGGTACGTCGACGACGCGGGTGTCGTGCACCATACGGGCGTCATGCGGCTCGCGACCGCGCGCGACGAACTCGTGCCGCTGCGGGACGACCGGGTGCGGGAGAACTCCGCGTACCTCTCGGTCGTGCTCATCGCCCGGGTCGTCACCCGGATCGGCACGATCGACGACATCCACCCCGGCATCATCGAGGACCTCTTCGCCTCCGATCTGGCCTTTCTCCAGGACTTCTACCGGCGGATCAACGCCGAGGGACACACCCGCGCCGCCGTCACCTGTCCGGCCTGCCAGGAGGAGTTCGCGGTGAATCTCGCCGGTGGCCGCCTGGGGGAATCGTGACGTACGCGGCCGACCTGCTCTACGAGGAGGTCGCGTACCTCGCCTATCACTTCCACTGGCCGCTCGATGAGCTGCTGGACCTGGAGCACCCGGAACGACTGAGGTTCGTCGCACAGATCGCTCGCCTCAACGGGCAGTAGCGAACAGCGCAGGGAGGGCGGAAGAATCCATGGGCCTGATGTCCTGGCTGCGCGGTGGCGGGCGCACGGAGACGAGTACGGGTGCGGAGGCGGGCCGTGCGGGCGCAGCTCCGCCGGCGCCGCCGCGCGAACGCGTCGATCTGTCCGAACTGTCGCCGATCCAACGGACCCTGGGCACTCAGGATCTGGTCATCGACCCCTCCGGATTCCAAGGGTCGCTCACCACCCGGCAGGACGCCTCGCTCGGGACGCCTCTCGGGCATCTGGTCAGTCCGGACGCACCCACCGGGCTGGTGCACGGGATCACCGCCCCGGCCGCCCCGGTCACCGTGGACCGTCCGTCGCCGGTGCAGCGGACCGTGGAGCGTTCGGCGGAGCTGCCGGTCGGGGCCCGGTCCGTCCCCCTGTCCGTACCTCTGGCCGTGCCCATGCAGCGTGTCGTTCCGGGGGATGCGCCCGCGATGACGTCGGCCGGGGAGTCGGCCGTGGCGGAGGTGCCGGTGCGTCAACTGGTGGGCGAGCAGCCCCTTGTAGCGGCATCCGAATCGACCGCTCCTGAGCCCGCGCCGCCGCACTCGTACCCGTCTCCGCACCCGCACCCGTCCCCGAACCCGCACCCGAACCCGCACCCGAACCCGCACCCGGCTCCGCCCGTTCAGCGATCGGTGATGCCGCCCGCCCCCGGCCCGGCCCGGCGCGCGCCCGGGCTTGGCGCGCCCATGTCCGCACTGCCGCCAACGGCACAGCAACAGGCCGCCGTTGAAGGTCTCGGTGCGGAGCCCGGAGGGATTCCGGTTGCCCGGAGTGCGGAGGACGGTGGGAGCGGTGGGGGCGGTGAGGTCCCTGAGGCCGCTCAGGCGCCCGTGGCCCCGGAGTCGGAGCCCGACTCCGGGGGGCCCACCGCGCCGCTGCTCGGCGACTCTCCCTTGCTCCCCGCCGCGTCGGACTCCACACCACAGGGCGGCCCCACGCCGGCGGTGCAGCGGACTCCCGCCGTGCCGCCGCAGGCTCCCTTGGCGCCGCCCCCGAACACCGCTCCGGTCGTGCCGCTGCTCGCCGACCGGCCCGTGACGCTCCAGAACGGGCGCAGTGGTGGGCCGGGGGCCGTACAGCGTTCCGCTGTGGACGGTGTGGTGCCGTCTTCGCCGGCCGGTGCGGGACCGATGTCGGTGCCAGGTGCAGAACCGGTGTCCCTGGCCGATGCCGTACCGGTGCGCTGGACGTCCGGTGGGGCGGGGGCGCCGTCGATGGCGGCGGCGACACCGTCCGTACCGGCGGCGCTGCAACGTACCGTCACAGCTCCGGGGCAGGGGACGGGCGCGCCCTCCCCGCCGCTTCCCGCCCTTCAGCGGCAGGCAGCCGGGGGGCCGCCGGTGCCTCGTTCACTGCCGGGTTCCGGTAGCCGTACCGCACCGTCTGCCGCCCATGCTCCCTCGGCGTCCGGGACCTCCTTCACCTCGGCCGGTTCGGTCGCCGTGGCCGCCGGGGTGGCGCAGCGGATGGCCGACGGCAGCGTCGTCTTCGGATCGCCGCCCCCGTCGTACGTCCCGCCCGTCGTCCAGCGCGAGACCGGGACCGAGGAGCCACCGCCACCGGATCCGCCCCAGGAGGCCGCGCCCGAACCCGACCCGGAGCCCCAACCGGAGCCCGGACCCGCGGCCGAGGGGCACGGCGCACCCGGCGCTCCCGGCCACGGCGCCGCCCCAGGAGGTGCCCCCGTCGTCACCGACGAACTGGTACGCGCCCTGTACACACCGCTCAGCAGGCTCTTCAAGGCGGATCTGCGACTGGAACGCGAACGAGCGGGCTTTCTCATCAACACCCGGCACTGATGAACGGCAGCGACAACCCAGGGAATTGAGAGGTACGTGCCATGGCCACCGCCCAGGACAACGATCCCGCCGTCAGCGTCTGCTTCGTCGTCACGATCGACGACATCGAGCTCGGGTCGTTCAACACATGTGACGGGCTGGGCTGTGAAGTGGTGCTCGAAACACGCGAGGAGGGCGGCAACAACGGGCATCTGTGGCAGCTGCCGACCCGCCTGAAGTACTCGAACGTGAAGCTGTCCAGGCCGCTGACCAAGGAGACCGAGAAGGTGGCGCGCTGGTTCGCCACCATGACCACCGGGTTCAGCCGCAAGACGGCGCACATCGAGGCGCGGACCGGAGACGGGCAGAAGGTGGCCCAGTGGGGGCTGCTGGAGGTCGTGCCCGTCCGCTGGACGGGCCCCTCCTTCACCCCCGAATCACCCAAGGTCGCGATGGAGACGATCGAGATCGCCCATCACGGCTACGTGATGGAGGGCTGACCGTCGTGAGTGGTGCGGGTCCCATCGCGTTCAGTGCCGCCGGTACGTCCGGGGCGTCGGCGGGGGCGAAGGCGGGCAAGGGAGGTTCGGCCCGGCCCAAGCTGGAGCACGCCTACCTGGAGCTGCGGACGCCGCCGACCGGCGGTGGCCTCACGCCCGGCGGTCCGTGCGGACGGATCGACTTCCAGTTCAACCCCAAGGAGCTGAGCCTGACCAAGGCGGCCTCCTGGAAGCGGAGTCCGGCGAAGGGCGCCAAGAGTTCGGGTCCGCCGGAGTATCAGGGCTCGCAGCCCAGCAAGCTCACCGTGGAGATGTTCTTCGACGCCAGCGACACCCAGGACACCCGCGTGGTGACCTCGGTGGAGCAGCTCTTCGCGTGCTGTGTGCCGACGAGCGAGACCCGTCAGCAGCAGCGGTCGTCGCCGCCGTGGGTGGTCTTCCACTGGGGCGGGCTGACCGGGTTCCCCGGCTACGTGAGCCAAGTGCAGGCGAAATACACGCTGTTCACCACGTCGGGTGTGCCGATCCGGGCCGTCTGCCAGGTGACGATGGAGGAGATCAGCGGCGACACCCCGGGGCAGAACCCGACCTCGGGCGCCCTCGCGGCCCGCCGGGTGCACCGGCTGGGCGCCGGGGACTCGCTGCCCTCGCTCGCCCAGCGCGAGTACGGCGACCCGGCCGCCTGGCGGGTGATCGCGGAGGCGAACGGGATCGACGACCCGATGCGCCTGGCCCCCGGACAGCAGTTGCTGCTCCCCGCGCTCGACGAGCTGGCCCGGCTCGAAGAGACCCGGGGCAGGGGGCGGTCCTGATGGCGCAGCCGGGCGTCGCGACGGCGCTGGTGGTGGAGTTCGGTGGCCGGCCGCTGCCGCCCAAGTTCGTGAACACACTGGTCGAGGGGTACGTCGACGACAGCCGGACGCTCCCCGACCTGTTTCTCCTGCGCTTCCGCGATCCGGACCGGGTGCTGCTGGAGCAGACCGGGCTGAAGATCGGCAGCGAGGCCCGGCTGCTGGCCCGCGCGGGTGGGGACACGGCACCGAAGCCGCTGCTGAAAGGGGTGGTCACCGCCCTGGAGGTGGAGCTCGACGAGACCGGCACCTTCACCGTCGTACGCGGGCTCGACGAGTCGCACCGGCTGTTCCGGGGGCGCCGCGTGGCCAGCTACCAGAACATGACGCTTGCCGACATCTGCGCCCAGGTGGCCCAGCGCGCCGGGCTGAAGCCGGGGACGGTGGACGTGGCCGGCCCCGTACTCGAACACATCGCCCAGCCCAACGTCACGGACTGGGAGTTCGTGCGCGATCTGGCGGAGGAGGCGGGCGCGCAGGCCTACGTACTCGACGGACAGCTGCACATCACCAGACCCGCGGAGGCCAGCGGCGCACCCGACGGCTCGGCGCGGGCCGACCGGAATCCGCTGGTCCTGGAGATGGGCAGCAATCTGCTGCGCTGCCGGGCCGGGGTGTCCGCCGCGGAGCAGGTCTCCGAGGTCGAGGTGCGGGGCTGGGACGTCAAGACCAAGCAGCCGCTCGTCGGGCGGGCGCCCGCGGGGAAGTCGGCGACGCTGGAGCTGGGGGTGAGCGCGGCCGAGGTGTCCGCACCCTTCGGCGAAGCGCGTTTCGTGGTCACGGACACGGCGTACGGGGCTCAGGCGCAGGTGGACCAGGCGGCGAAGGCCCTGGCGGAGCGGATCGCCGGATCGTTCGCCGAGCTGGAGGCGGTGATCCGGGGGAATCCGGAGGTGCGGGCGGGCAGCACGGTGGCGCTCAACGCGGTGGGGGCACCCTTCGAGGGGCGGTACACGGTCACGTCGTCGCGGCACGTCTTCGACCCGGTGCGCGGCTACGAGACGTGGCTCACGGTCTCCGGGCAACAGGAGCGCTCGTTGTTCGGGCTGACCGGCGGAGGGCCGGGTTCCGGCGGGTCCGGGGCAGGGCCCGGTGGCGGGTCGCGGTGTGCCGGGCTGGTCAGTGGGACGGTCACGGACACCCACGATCCGGAGGGCTCCGGCCGGGTCAAGGTGCGGTTTCCATGGCTGTCGGACGAGTACGCGAGCGACTGGGCGCGTACGGCGCAGTCGGGCGGGACGAGCGGCGGCGAAGCGTTCATCCCCGAGATCGGGGACGAGGTCCTGGTGGGATTCGAGCACGGGCATCTGGACCGTCCGTACGTCCTCGCCGGTCTGTACAACGGGAAGGACCGGCCGTCGCAGGGCAGCGGCGGCGGGTCGGGCGGGGATGCTGGTGGCGCGTCCGGGCCGGGTGCCCCCGGGGCGGGTGCCTCCGGGCCGGGCGCCGGTCCCGGCCCGTCCGCCGGCGCGCCGCCCGCCACCTCACCCGCAGCAACGCCCGCCGCACCCCCCGCCCCAGGAGGTGAGCTGGTCGACCCGACCACCGGGGCGGTCAACCGGCGTTCGATCGCCTCCAAGAGCGGAAACCAGCTGGAGCTCCTGGACGGCGCCAACGGACCGCAGGGCGTACGCCTGCTCACCGGCGACGGAAAACTGAAGATCGATCTCGACCGCAGGGGCACCGTGATCGTGATCAACAGCGACGGCAGCGTGAACATCGAGGCCAAGCAGAAGGTGTCCATCAGGGCGGCGCGCGGAGTCGCGCTGGACGGCGGGCAGGGAACGCTCGAACTGAGCGGCGACAGCGTCACGTTGACGTCCCGCAGCGGAGTACGGGTCGACGGCGGAAACGGCGAGGTCAAGCTCTCCACCGGCGGCACGGTGGACGTCCGGGGAGCCCAGGTCGCCGTCAACGGAACACAGCGGACCGACATCAAGGGCGGCAGCTCCCTGGCCATCAACGCGCCCCTCGTGAAGATCAATTGACGGCGCGGAAGCGTTGAGCCCGCTGCGCGAGACCAACGAGAGGACCGGACTTCCATGTCAGCAGCCGCGGCGCCAGCCGCACGGGTCGGGGACCCCACAGGACACCCCGGCACGGTCGGACCCCCCGGTGTCCCGTCCGTGCTCATCGGCGGCCTCCCCGCCGCCACGGTCGGCACCCCGCACCTGTGCGCGATGCCGCCGCCCGCGGTGCACCCGCCGTCCGCGCTCGCGCCGCCCGGCAGCACCTCGGTGCTGATCGGCGGGCAGCCCGCCGCCCGCGTCGGGGACCTGGCCGCCTGCGGCTCACCCGTCGTGTCCGGTTGCCCGACGGTGCTGATCGGAGGCTGAGCGTCCATGGGCCAGCAGTTCATCGGCGCGGGCTGGGCCTTCCCGCCCCGTACGGACGCCACCGGCTCCATCGCCCTGGTGCGCGGCGAGCACGAGCTGGAGGAGTCGATCCGGCTGATCCTCGCGACATCACCGGGCGAGCGGCCCATGCGGCCGGAGTTCGGCTGCGCCATCAACGACTACGTGTTCGCCCCGGCGGACGCGGGCACGGCCGGGCAGCTCGCGTACGAGGTACGGCTGGCGCTGGACCGGTGGGAGCCCCGGATCGAGGTCACGGAGGTCGTCGTCCGCTTCGACGAGGCCGACAACGGGGTGCTGTACATCGACATCGGCTACACCGTACGGGGCGCCAACGACCCCCGGAACCTCGTCTTCCCGTTCTATGTGATCCCGCAGCACGAGGAGGTGGACGGCGCGTGACGCTGCCCAGTCCGCATCTGGACGACCGCCGCTTCCAGGGCCTGGTCGACGAGGCGAAACGGCTCGTCCAGCAGCGCTGCCCCGAGTGGACCGACCACAACGTGTCCGACCCCGGCGTGACCCTCATCGAGGCCTTCGCGACCATGGTCGACCAGCTCGTCTACCGGGTGAACCGGGTACCGGAGAAGAGCTATCTGACCTTCCTCGACCTGATCGGGGTCCGGCTGCACCCGCCCACGGCCGCCCACACCGATGTGACGTTCCGGCTCTCCGCGCCGCAGCCGGAACCGGTGCGGGTGCGGGCCGGTACGGAGGTGGCCACCGTCCGTACGGAGACCGAGGAAGCGGTCGTGTTCACCACCGTCCGTGAACTGTCCGTCGTGCCGTGCGAGTTCGCCCACCTCGCCATCTGGCCGACGTCCGGCGACGCGGTCGACCGTACGGAGGAGCTCACGCTCGGCCGGGCCGTCCCCTGCTTCGACACCACGCCCACGCCCGGCGACGCCCTCTACCTGGGCCTGTCGGCCGCCGTTCCGTCGGGCGTCGTCGTGCTGCGGCTGGACTGCGCGGTCGAGGGCGTCGGCGTGGACCCGCTGCGGCCGCCGCTGCTCTGGGAGGCATGGGACGGCAGTGCCTGGACGGTCTGCGAGGTCGAGAAGGACGACACCGGCGGCTTCAACCGGTCCGGGGAGCTGATCCTGCACCTCCCCGAGGGACACACCCCGGCCGTCGTCGTGCGCCGGACCGGCGGCTGGCTGCGCTGCCGACTGGTGGAGGCCGCCCCCGGGCAGCCCACCTACATGGCGTCCCCGGTGGTGCGCCGGATCACGGCGTTCACGATCGGCGCGACCGTCGGGGCCGTCCACGCCGAGACCGTCACCGACGAGGTGCTCGGCCCGGCCGAGGGCGTACCCGGGCAGACCTTCACGGTAAGCCGCCCACCGGTCGTCCCCGGCGAATTCGTCGTCGAGGTCGCGGATCCGGCGGGAGGCCCGCAGGGCACGGAATGGACCCGTGTCGACGACTTCGCGCATTCCGGACCCGACGACCGGCACATCACGCTCGACCCGAACTCGGGGCGGGTCGAATTCGGTCCGGCGGTACGGGAGCGGGACGGCTCCGTCCGCCACTACGGTGCGGTGCCGCCGAAGGGCGCCACCGTACGCGTGCGTTCGTACCGTACGGGTGGTGGCCTGCGCGGCAATGTCGCCCGCTCCACGCTCCGGGTGCTGCGCAGTGCCATCCCGTACATGGCCCGGGTGGAGAACCGGCGGCCCGCGCTCGGCGGAGTCGACGGCGAGACGGTGGACAGCGCGCGGGTGCGCGGGCCCATGACACTGCGGACCCTGCACCGGGCCGTCGTACCGCACGACTACGAACTGCTGGCCCGTGAGGTCGCACCCGACGCGTCCCGGGTCCAGTGCATCCCGGCCGGCGGGGACTCGGACGTCGAGGCGGGCGGGGTGCGGCTGCTCGTCGTGCCGGCCGGGCGCAGCGACGAGCAGGGCCGGATCCAGTTCGACGAACTCGTCCCGCCGCAGCACACTCTCGCCCTGATCGCGGGCCATCTGGACGAACGGCGGCCCATCGGCGCCCGGTTGGTGGTCGAACCGCCCTACTACCAGGGGGTCACCGTGGTCGCCTCGGTCCAGGCCCGCCGGGGCGTCGTGCTGGAACGGGTACGCGAGGAAGCGCTGGCGGCCCTGTACAGCTACTTCAACCCGCTGAGCGGCGGGCCGGGCGGCGAGGGCTGGCCGTTCGGCCGGCCGATCCAGTCGGGCGAGGCGTTCGCCGTACTGCAACAGGTGGCGGGCGTGGACCTGGTGGAGGACGTACGGCTCTTCCCCGCGGACCCCGTGACCGGGCAGCGCGGCGAACCGACCACGAAGATCGCGCTGGACCGGCACGCACTGGTCTTCAGTTACGAGCACCAGCTCCGGGTGAAGGAGGCCTGACCGTCATGCGTACAGCCGTGAACGGCCTGCCGACACCCCACCCGCTGATCGAACAGCTCCCGGCGGTCTACCTGGAGCAGGACTTCCTGCGACGGTTCCTCGCGGCGCTCGACGAGGTACTCGCCCCGGTCCTGCTCTCCATCGACAATCTGCCCGCCCACCTCGATCCCCGCAGTGCGCCCGAGGACTTCCTCTCCTGGCTGGCCCAGTGGGTGGCCGTCGACATCCGCCCGGACCACCCGGCCGAGCAGCGGCGCGCGACGGTACGCGGCGCGGTGGAGCGGCACAGCAGGCGCGGCACCCGGCGCGGTCTCGCGGAGGCGGTGTTCCTGGAGACCGGGATCGAGCCGGACATCGTGGAGAGCGGCGGTACGGCGTGGTCGTCGACGCCGCACACACAGTTCCCGGGCGGCCCGCGGCCGTGGGTGACGGTCCGGGTGCGGGCGGCACAGCCGTACCAGGTCGACCGGGTGCGGCTGGAGGAACTGATCCGTACGGAGATTCCGGCACATGTGGGCTTCGACCTGGAGGTCTCGTGATCTGCGAGGCGTGCGGACAGAGCAATGCGCCGGGGACACAGTTCTGCACGTCGTGCCAGGCGTTCCTGGAGTGGGAGGGGTCGGGGAACAGTTCTTCTGCCGCCTCTGTTGCGCCGGTTACGCCGACCACGCCTGTTACGCCCGTCTCCGCGCACCAGCCACCACCGGGACCCCAGCCACCACCCCAACCCCAACCCCAACCTGAGCCCCCCGTCGCCCCGGCCGCCCCGCGTCGCCCCGGAGACGAGCCGGACGAGTCGGTGCCCGGGCCCGAGGCGCTGCCCGACGCACCTCCTGGCCCCCCGCGCACACCCCCGGGCCCGCCTCCCGTCACCTTCGTCCGCTGCCCCAACTGCCGTACGGAGAACGCCCCGGACCGCACCCTGTGCATCCGCTGCGCACTGCTCCTCGACCCGGGCCCGCCGCCCGGGACCCGGCCTCCGTGGTGGCGCCGGATCCTTCGCAGGCGACCGCGCCAGGCGCTCACCGCCGGTACCCGGCCGCGGCGCAGGCTGTGGCGCCGCCCCCGCCTGACGCTTCCGATCCTGCTGGTCGCGGTGGCGTGCGGAGTCTGGTTCGCTCTTCCGCATCTGTCCGGCTGGTTCGGCCTCGCCAAGGACGAGACCGGAACGCCGGAGGAGGTGCCGCCCACCCGGTTCCGGGCCTCCAGCACGGCGCCGGGCCACCCGGCGGGCGCGGCGTTCGACGGTTTCAACAACCGTTACTGGGCGCCGTCGGCCGCGGGCCCCGAAACGGGGGTGGGCCAGTACGTGGAGTGCGACTTCGAGCAGCCGGTACGGGTGCTGAAGCTGGTGGTCTTCTCCGGTACGTCGACCAAGATGGACGAGTTCCTCACCCAGGCCCGCCCGGCCAGGATCACCGTCCAGCTCACCTCCGCCGACGGAACCCGGGTCAGCAGGAAGCTGAGGGTCAAGGACCAGCCCGGCCAGCAGACGTTCGACCTGCGCGGTTCGGAGGTCGTCCGGGCCCGGCTCACCACCGACACCACCTACGGAGCGGGCCGTGGCCGCCGACTTGCCGTCGCCGAGGTCGAGTTCTTCGGCCGCAGGCCCTGAGCCGGTAACCCTGAGCCGGTAACCCTGAGCCGGTAACCCTGAGCCGGTAACCCTGAGCCCGGAACGCTGACCTCGTAACCCTGGACCCGTAACCCTGGACCCGGATTCCGGTGAAGTTCTCTTCCCGGCCTCCTACAATGCGTACGCCTGTGCCCTCGCGGGTACGGCCGTACGGCCCGCTCGGCGGCGTTCCCCGTGATCGGAGTCCTTCATGACCGCAGGTTCAGATACGGCCGCGTCCCGGATCGACACCAGCAGGCCGCACCCGGCACGGGTGTACGACTACCTCCTGGGCGGCAAGGACAACTACCTCGTCGACCAGGAGGTCGGCGAGAAGCTCCCCGAAGTGGCCCGGCAGGCCTGCCGGTTGAACCGGGCGTTCATGCACCGCGCATCGGCCTGGGTGGCCGGGACGGGCGTCGACCAGTTCCTCGACATAGGAACCGGCATCCCCACCGAGCCGAACCTGCACCAGGTCGTCCAGGCGGTCGACCCGGCGGCCAGGGTCGTGTACACCGACAACGACCCGATCGTCCTGCGTCACGCCGAAGCCCTGCTGACCAGCACACCGGAGGGCGCCACCTCGTACATCGAGGCGGACGTCCGCGACCCGGAGACGATCCTCGGACACGCCCGCGAGATCCTGGACTTCAGCAGGCCCGTCGCGCTGTCACTCATCGCGCTCATGCACTTCATGGCGGACGAGGAGGACCCGTACGGCATCACCCGGACCCTGGTCGACGCCCTGCCGTCCGGCAGCTACCTGATGCTTTCGCACGGCACCGCGGATTTCCTGCCGGCCGAGCTGACGGACCGGATCAGCGGTACGTACCGGGAGGGTGGCATGACGCTGCTCGCCCGTAACCGCGCCCAGGTCGAGCGGTTCTTCGAGGGGCTCGAATTCGTGGCCCCCGGACTGGTGTCGGGCCCCGAGTGGTACAAGGACACCGAGGCTCCGGAGTACGAGCCCAATGGCGTGTACGTCGGGGTGGCGCGGGTCCGCTGACCCGGGCGGGCGCCACGGGGCCGGGCCCCGCGCCGGGACCAGGCCCCGCGCCGGGGTTCCGGCGTCACTCCGTGCCCAGGCCGACCAGCGCGTCCGCGTGTGCGAGACCGCTCTCCTCGACGACCTCGCGCACACTCTGCGCCTCCCGCACGAGCGCGAACCGCACCCGTCCGTCGGTGCCGGTCCGATAGCCGTAAACAGCGGGCCGGGGCAGCGAGTTGTACGAGAAGTGCGACGAGAAGTAGTACGCCCCGGTGTCGTACAGCGCCACCACGTCGCCGGGCTCGATGACGGGAAGCTCGCGCCCGGACGCGGTGAGGTCCCCGGCGAAGCAGCAGGGACCCGCGATGTCGACGATCTCGGTCGGGCCCTGCTTGGGGTGGCCCGAGGCGTCGAAGACCCCGACGCGCAGCGGCCAGGATTCGGGCATGAACACGGTACGGGCGGCGACCTGAGCCCCCGCGTGCGTGACGGCGATCTGCCGTCCCCCGGCGGACTTGGTGTATTCGACGACCGTTCCGATCGTTCCGCTCTTGGCGAGCAGGGAGCGTCCGAACTCCGTGACCAGGGTGTAGCGGCCGTCGAACAGCCCGGGTACGGCGCTGCGGAGTTCGGCGACGTAGTCGGCGTACGTCGGCCGGTCGTCCTCGCCGGCGAAGTTCACGGGCAGGCCGCCGCCGATGTCGAGCCCGGTGATCCGGGCGTGGCCCAGCTGTGCGTTGATGCGTTCGGCCAGTTCGTAGGCGGCGCGGATGCCCTGGGCGATGAGCGGCAGCGGGCAGCCCTGGGAACCGACGTGCGCGTGCAGCCGGTTGAGCCAGGGCCGGCGCGCGAAGGCGTCGATCACCGCGTCGACGGCCCCCGGATCGCGCAGCGCGACACCGAACTTCGAGGTCGCCGTCGCGGTGCTCATCGCACCGATGGCGCCCGCCCCCACCTGCGGGTTGACCCGCAGCCCGATCGGTCCGGCGGGTTCCCGGCCGGCCAGCAGGCGGTCCACCCGGGCCAGCTCCTGGAAGTTGTCCAGGTTGATCGCGATGCCATGGGCGAGGGCCGGCTCCAGCTCCTCGACGGTCTTCGCCGGGCTGTCGAAGACCAGCCGGTCGTACGGGAATCCGGCCGCCAGGGCCTGTTCCAGCTCACCGGGCGAGGCCACCTCGCAGCCCATCCCCGCATCCGCGAGCAGCCGGAGCACCGGTACCAGGCCGCACGCCTTGGCCGCGAACGTGTGGTGCACGGTCGCCGGTCCCTCGAACGCCTCGTTCAGCGCGTCCACCGCGGCCAGCACACCGTCGACGTCCAGGAGGCCGACGAGGGGTGCGCCGGGGCCGAGCAGCCCGTCCTCGACGGCACGTGCCAGCGCCGCTTCACGGGCGCTGCCGCGCTGATGAGCCGAACCGGAAGTCACCTGAACCACACTCCGTAGGTCGGTCGTGCACTGCGCCCGCCGAGCGGCAGGCCGTCCCGCACAGCTTCGGTGCGTGAGCGGCAGGCCGTCCCGCACAGTTTGGGTGCGCGAGGCCCGGTATGTCTTCGTCATGGGCGACCACGCGGGACCGGTTCGGCTGTGCCGTCCGACAGCGGAACGATCACCATGGTCGCCCGGCGGGCCCGTCCTCAGCCGGCCCGCCGGGCGAGCCGCAGACCGATGTCCGCCAGCAGCCGCACGGTGGGGTCGGCCAGATCCACGCCGAACAGGTCCCGGGCCCGGCGCAGCCGGTACCGCAAGGTGTTGGGGTGCACATTGAGGCGTTGCGCGGCCCTGCCCGTGTCCCCGAACGCGTCCAGGTGGGCGGCGACCGAATCGCCGTACTGCGAACCGTGCACCCGGTCGTGCTCCACCATCGCGTGCACCGGCCCCGCCAGCGACTCCCACAACGGCTCCACCCCGTCGAGCAACCGCAGCAGCGCCGCGTCGGCGCCCACCTCCGCGTACCCCGCCACCGCCGACACCACCTCGGCGGCCGGCAGCGTGGCGGCCCGCTCCCGCAGCACCCGCACCACCAGCTCCGCGGCCTCGCGCGACGCGGGCAGCCCCGACAGGTCCGCCACCACCGGCCCGACGCCCGCGAACACCACACTGCGCGGCACCGAGCGGACCGTCGCCAGCAGGGTGCGCGCCGGATCGGCCTCCCCGTCCCCGGCGGGCACCAGGACGTACAGCCGCCGCCCGGACCGCGCGGTCACGCATCCGGGCCGGTACGCGGCGGCCCGCAGCGCGAGTACATCCAGCACCCGCTGTCCGGCGGCGGAGGCCGCACCGGATTCCCGGCTGTCGTGCGCCTCGGCGACCAGCACCGCGTACGGGCGGCCCGGCGCGACGCCGACATCGTGCGCGGCCCGGACGCTCCCCTTCAGGAGCGCGTGCACCGCCTCCTCGCGCGCTCCGGCCGCGGCCCGGCCCCACGTCCGGTGGTGGGAGAGGTGGGGCACGGCGGCCCGGGCCGCCGTGCGCAGTGCCGCCACCGCGTCCTCGGCGAGCGGCCGGCCGTCGGCGGCGGCCCAGATGGACCCGAGCACCTCGGACCCGTGGCGCACCGCGATGGCCAGCCGCTCGGCGGACCGCGCGTCGGCGGGGCGCCGCACCACGTCGTCGGTGCCCCAGAGCGCCTGGAAGAAGCCGCTCTCGCGGAGTTCGACGACCCGCCAGCGAGGGACCTCCTGACCCAGGATCGTCAGCCGCCGCATCGGATCGGGCTCGTGGTCCATCCGCGAGTACGCCAGCACCCGCGACTGCGGATCCTCGATCGTGATCGCACCGCCGACCAGGTCCGCCACGGTATTGGCCAGCCCCGAAAGGTCGCCGAGCCGCAGCCCGTCCACCCCGTCCACCCCGTCCGCGCCGTCCGACCCGGCTGCCCCGGCTGCCCCGGCGCACCGGGCGGGGGCGCTGTGCACCAGAGCCGTCCGCAACTGACCGAGCACCTCCGCCCACCGCTGCTCCGGCCGCCGGGTCAGCAACGCCGTACGGCCCTGGCCGGCCGCCTCCACCAGCGCCGTCCGCGGCCCGCGACCGCCCCGTCGCAGCACCACGGCCACGGCCCCGGCCCGCTCCGCGTCGCGCAGCACGTCGATCGCGTCGGGCGAGGCGACCTCCACCCCGACCGCGAGGAGGATCGCCCCGGGAGCCGCCCAGGCATCGTCGTCCCGTTCCTCGCCGGGATCGTGCAGCACCACGTCGGCCACCGGCACGCCGGTACCACGCGGCGCCACGACGACATCGAGCATCCCGGGTGCGATCAGCCCGAGAAGCTGCTCCAGCGAGGGCCACACATCGTGCCGGTCCGGTTCATCCGCAGGCATCCACCCATCATGGTCGGCGGTCCCCGACGTGAGCCACTACCGGGCGCGGAGCCCGTCGAACGCGATGTCCAGGTGGCGGGGGCCGCGCAGCACGGCGTTCTGGCGGTACGGGGGCGGGTCCGTCACCAGCCGGGGGCCGTCGAGCCTGCGGACCAGCGCGGTCAGGGCGAGCTGTGTCTCCAGGCGTGCGAGGGGCGCGCCGAAGCAGTTGTGGATGCCGCTGCCGAAGCCGAGGTGCTGGTTGTCCTGCCGGTCGGGGTCGAAGCGGTCGGGGTCGGGGAAGCGTTGCGGGTCCCGGTTGCCGGAGGCCAGGACGAGCCAGACGGAGGCGCCCCTGGGGATGGTGGTGCCGGCGATGTCGATGTCCGCGAGGGTGGTGCGCTGCGGAAGCAACTGCACGGGGGGTTCGAAGCGCAGGAGTTCCTCCACGATCGGCAGGGCCACCCCGGAGTCGTTCCGCAGCCGCTCCAGGACGTCGGGGTTGCGGAGCAGGGTGAGCATCCCGTTGGTGATGAGGTTGACCGTGGTCTCGTGACCGGCGATCAGGAGCAGCGCGGCCGTGCTGAGCACTTCCATCCGGGTCATCTGCCCGTCCGTGCCGCTGTGCTGGTTGATCAGCGCGGAGAGCATGCCGTCATCGGGTGCGGTGCTGCGTTCGTCGACGAGTCCGGACAGATACGCGCCCAGCTCTGTGCGGGCCTCCTGGCTGACGCGGCGCCGCTCGCCGGGGTCCTGGTCCGGGTCCGGGTCCAGTCCGGCGGCGATGGTGTCGGCCCACGTGTGGAAGCGTGCCTCGTCCTCGCGAGGAATCCCGAGCAGCCGGCAGATCACGGTGACGGGGAAGGGATACGAGAAGTCGTCGACGAGGTCGACCTGGTTCCGGTCCCCGAAATCGTCGATGAGGCCGGAGACGATCCGGTCCAGTTCACCCCGCATGCTGTGGACGCGCCGAGGGGACTCCGGCGGCCCGAACGGGCGCATCGACATACGGCGCAGCCGGTCGTGCTCGGGCGGATCGAGTCTCAGGAAGGCGGGCGGCAGCGGCGACGCCTCCTCTTCCTGGAGGAGCGTGCCGGCGGCACCGGGGGAGAGGTTGCGGAGGTCCGAGCTGATCCGCGGGTCGTGCAGCAGGCTCTTGATCTCCCAGTAGGTGCTGACGACGAAGAGATCGTTCCCCTGCTGAAGCACCGGCGTTTTGCGGAGTTCGGCGTACAGGGGGTAGGGGTCGGCGCGGTTGGCGTGGTCCAGGATCTGCCGCAGGAGTGTGTCGTGCGTCATGGTGGCGTCCTTGTGGGCGGTGGGACAGCGGGCTTCCGGGCACTCCGTACTCCGGCTTCCGGGCTTTCCGGTCATTCCGGGCTGTGGTCGGGCGGTCAGGCGGTCAGGCCCGGGCGGGGGTGAAGGTGATCCGCTGGTCGGTCGGTGAGTAGCCGCTCACGGTGACGGACGGCCCGTGGGTGGGCACGGAGGGATCCGGGAATTCGGCCGGGACCGGCCGCAGACCCTCGGGACGGCGGTCCACCGAGGAGTAGGCCGGCGGGAACGGCGCAGCCGACTCGATCTGCCGCTGGTAGAACTCCAGCCACTTCGTCTGGTCGAAGGTGACGGCAGCGATCACGCGGTCCTGATATCCGTACACGCAGGTGAAGCGGTGATCGGAGAGCGATCCCTGCGCGACGATGATCTCCTCGCCCAGCGACGGGACGCCGACCGACTTGATGTTGACCCCGAACTGGGCGGACCAGAAGGCCGGCATCCACAGGTGCGGGCGGCGCTGCGAGCTGCTGCTGATCATGTTGTGCGCCGCGGTCTCGGCCTGGGCGACGGCATTGCCCCAGTGTTCGAGGGACAGGAACTGGTACCCGAACAGCGCGTGCGGGGACCGTGCCACGTCACCGGCGACGAAGACGTCGTCGGTCACGATGCCGCTGACGTCGAAGGCCCGGCATCCGGCGTCGCAGGCGATCCCGCGCGGGCCGGCGCCGAGCCCGGACCCGGCCAGCCATTCGGTGTTCCGCGACGCGCCGAGCGAGACCACCGCGACATCCGCGTCGACGGTGGTGCCGTCGGACAGATGGGCGCGCCGCAGCCGTCCCGCCGGGTCGCCCTCCAGGCCCGTGACCATGATCCCGCAGCGCAGGTCCACGCCGTGCTCGCGCTGCAGCTCCGCGGCCACCCGGCCGATCACTCCGCCGAGCGCCCCCACGAGCGGCGCCGCGCCGCGTTCGGCGACGGTCACCGGCAGCCCGCGCTCGCGGCAGGCCGACGCGATCTCCGAACCGGTGAATCCGGCGCCGATGACGAGCACCCGGCGCGGCGACGCCGCCAGCCGCCGCTGCAACCGGGCCGCGTCATCACGCGTACGCAGTACGAAGACCCCGTCCAGTTCGGCCTCGGTCTCGTGCGGCCAGGGCCGGGCGTGCACGCCGGTGGCGATCAGCAGCCGGTCGTACTCCACTTCGTCCCCGTCGGCCAGCCGCACCCGCTTGGCCGCCATGTCCAGCCCGGTGGCGGCGACACCGAGCCGCCAGTGCGCGTCGAGGGCGATACGCCGGGGCAGCACGGTGCGGTCGGCGGTGGCGTGGCCCAGCAGGACCTGCTTGGAGAGCGGCGGCCGGTCGTACGGTTCATGGGGCTCGTCGCCGATCAGCGTGAGCGAACCGGCGAAGCCCTCCTTCCGCAGGGTCTCCGCCGCCCGGAGACCGGCGAGCGAGGCGCCGACGATCACGATCCGCCCCTCGCGCCTCAGCCACCCTGCACCGTCACCGGACACCGGACAGCCCTTCTCGCAGGGCGCCTTGTACCGCCCCGCCCGACGCGTCGTCCAGGTCGTCCACCAGGATCGCCTGCACCGGACACGCGGTGGCGGCACGCATCACCTGCTCCCGCTGCGTCTCGTCGGCGTGCGGGTTGTACAACAGCGCCTCTTCGCCGTGCATGGCGAAGACATCGGGTGCGAGGAAGGCGCACTGCGCGTACCCCTGACACCGGTTGAGATCGACGACAAGCCTCATCAAGGGGCCGCCCTTCCTGTGAGTACCCCCGCCTCAGCCTGCGAGCGCCGTTCAGGATCGGCGAGCAATGGCGGACCAATGGAGTCATCGATCACCTGTCGGGAGCGCGCGGGGCGTCGACGACAGAAGGCGTGGACCAGGCCCCGCGTGCAGGAGATCGGGATATTTATCAGGAATGAGGGTGCAAACCCCTTGACCTGGCTCGAATAGTGAGGAAAATCATCAATACACCAGAAAACCAGAGAAGGCCGCACCGTCGGTGAAGACGTTCACTGATCCGCGTGACCTAATCGTCGGCTCTGGCCAGGCCCCCGGCAGATCCTCTCGATCCCGGAGTTTTCAGCGACGGCTGAGATTCACGGAACCCCGAAGGACTACCGGGGACTGCATGTGTGTGGGCTGTTTCGCGGGGGAGGGCGAACCCGCTCGGGAGCCCCAGGCGGGTGCCGCGCATCCCGCGACCGGACCGGTATACGGCGACCGGTTGGCGCGCGGACGAGCGACCGGAGACGAAGAGACCGGTGGTCAGGCGGCCGTGGCCGGGCGTGGGCTGCCATGGAAGACCTGGCTGGTATGCCAGGAGCGGTGGGCCGCGGCGACGGGGCGGATCCCGGGTTGAGGGCCGGTGAGCGCACGGCCCGCGAGCGCTATGACGTGTTCGCGGGCGGCGGGGCTGTGGCCGACGAAGCGCTGGGAGACCAGGATGCGGTGGCCGTCACCGACTCCGAGGACGCCCTTGTCGAAGAGCTTGTGGTGCAGCGAGCACAGACAGAGCCCGTTGTCGACGTCGTCCGGGCCACCGAATGCCCACCAGCGCACGTGGGCGGCCTCCAACCCGACGGGCACCGCGCCGATCCTGCCGTCGTAGCCACAGAAGGCGCACTGGTACTCGTAGGCCGTCAGTACCAGCTCGCGCATCCGCGGATTGCGGCGTCTGCGCACCGCCGAGAGCTCTTCGGTCTCCGCCGGCTCCAGTTCCAGGCCGACCGCTTCGCACAGGTCGCCGTGGAGTGAGACCGGGAAGTTCAGGTCGAGCAGTACCCGCGCCATCCGGCCGAGCAGCGACGGCTCCCGCCGCAGTGCTGCCCGCAGTTCCGGCGCCAGTCGCCCTGCGGCCCCCGCCGCACGCAGTTCCCGTACCCCGCTGCCGGGGCTGCCGGCTCCGCGGTCGGTCCGTACCTCCCACACCCCGTCGCTCACCAGATGGTGGAACGGGTACGCGGGCGTCGTCCTGTTGGGCGGACCGTACTCGGCCAGCAGCCGCTGCAGGTCCTCCTCCACTGCGCTGTAGCGCAGTTCGCCGTCGGCATCCTGCTGGAACCGGCCCAGGGCGTACAGGAACAGCAGCGGCTTGTGCGGAGCGCGCGCCCCGCTTCTGGTCCACTGCCTCAGCTTCGCTGTGCGCTCCAGCCAGTCCATGACCGGCGATCGTAGTGCGGCCGTACGACCTGTCCGGAGCGGGGGGCAGTACGTCGAAGGGCCCCACCGCAAGCGGTGGGGCCCTTCGACGTACTGCCCAAGACGCTTTCCACATGGTCAGCCGGCGAAGCCCGGGACCATCAGGCCGGACTCGTACGCGATCACCACCGCATGGGTCCGGTTCTGCGCGCCGAGCTTGGTCAGCACGTTTCCGACGTGGGTCTTGACCGTCTCCAGGCTCACCACGAGGGACTCCGCGATCTCCGGATTGGAGAGCCCGGTGGCCATCAGGCGCAGCACCTCCTCCTCCCGGCCGGTCAGGGCGGCCTGCGGCAGGGCCTCGGCGGAGCCCAGCGGGCGGGCGGCGACCATGCGGCCCAGTGCGGCCGGGAAGAGGACCGCTTCGCCCGCCGCCGCCACCCGGACCGCCTCGGCGATCCGGCGGACCGGGAGACGCTTGAGGACGAAGCCGCTGGCGCCCGCGCTGAGGGCGGCGGTGACGTAGCCGTCGTTCTCGAAGGTGGTGATCACCACGACCTTCGGCGGGTCGGCCGCTTCGGCCAGCAGTTGGCGGGTGGCCTCGATCCCGTTGCGACGCGGCATCCGGACGTCCATCAGGACCACGTCCGGCCGCAGGCTCCGCGCCCGTTCGACCGCCTCGACGCCGTCGGCGGCCTCGCCGACCACCGTGATCCCCGGCTGTGCGGCGAGCAGTATGCGCAGGCCGCTGCGGGTCACCTCGTCGTCGTCCGCGATCAGGAGGGTGACGGCGGGGCCGGTGACGGCGGGGAGGGCCATGCCTTCGCCCGCGTCGGATCCACTCACGCCGACACCCGTACCGGCAGCCGGACGGTCAGCCGCCAGTGCTGCGTCCCGTCCGGGCCGGCCTGGAACTCACCGTGCAGCAGCCGGACGCGCTCGGCCAGTCCGGGCAGACCGTGGCCGGAGGTCGGGAAGGCACCCGGGCCCGGGCCCGTCCGTGCCCCGGTCCGGTTGACCACCGTGAGATCCAGTCCGTCCGGCCCGGCCGCCACCCTGACCTCGATCGGGCCGCCCGCCCCGTGGCGCAGCGCGTTCGTCAGCCCCTCCTGGAGGATCCGGTACGCCGCCCGGGAGAGCGTCCCCTGCACCTGCGTGAAATCGCCCGACAGCTCCGGTTCCACCACCGCCCCCGCGTGCCGCAGGCGGTCGAGCAGCTCGGGGAGGTCGGCCAGGGTCCGGGCCGGCGCCGTCCCCGACTGTTCCTCGCGCAGCACTCCGAGTACGTAGTCCAGGTCCTCCAGCGCGGCCCGCGTCGACTCCTCGATGCTGCGCATGGCGGCCCGCGCCGCCGCCGGGTCGGCGGAGAGCACCTCGCCCGCCACCGCCGCCTGGATGGTGGCCGCCGTCAGCGTGTGCCCGATCGAGTCGTGCAACTCGTGGGCAATCCGGTTGCGTTCGGCCAGCAGCAGTTCCCGCTCGGCAGCCAGCGCGAGCCGTTCGGCCGCCGACGGCCCCAGCAGCCGTGGCGCCGACCACCGCAGGGCCTTCGTCACCAGTACGCAGACGGCCACCGCCAGCAGGATGCACACGGCCGCCACCACCCAGCTCCACCCGCCCGACACCCGGACCGACGTGCCGAACAGACTCGCCCGCGCCTCTCCGCCGAGCCAGTTCCCGGGCAGGGAGAGGCCCATGATGAACAGCACCCCGCTCGCCAGCGCCCCCGTCCACCCGACGGCCACGTGCAGCACCAGCCACAGCGGGGTCCGCCAGCGGTCGAGGCCGGGTGAACCGGAGGTCCGGCGACCGGCCACCGGATTCGGCAGCGGCACCCGCAGCAGCCGGCGGGCGGACACGACCAGCGCCCGCCGTACGGGGCGCGCCAGTCCGACCACGCCGACCAGTACCGCCCAGACCAGCAGGACCAGGACGATCTGCACGCTCTCGGGTGCGGATCGCCACGACAGCGCCGGCAACAGGGCGAAAGGCAGCAGCGGAAGGCTCGCCAGCGCGCCGCAATAGGCGAACAGCACACCCGAATACGTGGAGCCGCGCAGCAGCGGCCGAATTCCCCTGATCACGGTCGCCAGTATTGCCGGGCAGCCCACCGGCAGCCTCCCCCGATCGGGGGAGCGATTTCTCCCGCCTTCCCGCGATGCGGCCAGAGGGCCCTGGAAACCAGGATCGTGCCTTGACCAAACGATTCCCCAGGAGTTGATTTATGCGTGCTCGGATCCGGCAGGACCTTCGTTCCTCGACCCGGCAGCAGGGCGGCAGGCGGCGACGAGCCGTGTCGGCCGCGGCCGCGGTGGCCATCGGCGTCATGACGCTGGGCGCCCTCGCCCCGCCCGCCGCCGCCTCCGATTCCGCCGCCTCCGCTGCTGCCGCAGCCAGGCCGGACGCCGTCCAGCAGGCCCTGAACGCGCTGGTGCGCGACGACGGGATGCCCGCCGCGCTGGCGAGCGTCAAGGACCGTGACGGCCGCACCCGGACCTACACCGCAGGGCTCGGAAACCTGGCCACCGGCGCACCGGTACCCGTCGACGGGCAGGTGCGGATCGGCAGCAACACCAAGACCTTCGTCGCGGTCGTCGTCCTCCAGCTCGTCGCGGAGCGGAGGGTGGACCTGGACGCCTCCGTCGACACCTACCTGCCCGGCCTCGTCCGCGGGAAGGGGATCAACGGACGGCGCATCACCGTCCGCCAGCTCCTGCAGCAGACCAGCGGACTCCCCAACTACAGCAACTACCTCGGGGACGACGTCCGGTACTACGCCCCCCGCGAACTGCTCGCCACAGCCCTCCAGCACCCGGCCGACTTCGCCCCCGGGAAGAGTTGGAAGTACAGCAACACCAACTACGTGCTCGCCGGCCTGATCGTCCAGAAGGTGACCGGCCGCCCCCTGGCCGAGGAGATCGACCGGCGCGTCGTCCGACGCGCCGGGCTGCGCCACACCTACTTCCCCGCCCCCGGTGACGCGAGCATCCGGGAGCCCCACCCCCACGGCTACTACCGGGAATCGGCGGACGCGCCGCTGCGCGACATCACGGAGATCGACCCCTCCTGGGGCTGGGCGGCAGGCCAGATGGTCTCCACCAGCTCCGACCTCAACCGCTTCTTCAGCGCACTCCTGGCCGGCCGCCTCCTGCCCTCGGCCCAGCTCGCCCAGATGCGCTCCACCGTCCCCGCCGAAGCGACCTTCGGCCCCGGCGCCCGCTACGGACTTGGACTCGTCAGCAGGCCGCTGCCGTGCGGCGGCCTCTCCTGGGGCCACGGCGGCAGCTTCCCGGGGTACGAGACCCGGGGCGGCGCCACCGACGACGGCCGCGCCACCAACGTCGCGGTCACCATGCAGCTCACCGACGAGGCGGGCCGGAGGAATCTCGAACGCGCCGTGGACACCGCCCTGTGCCGCTGAACCCCGCCGAGGGCGTTCCGTGAAGACGACCGATGGGCCCGACATGACGTCGGGCCCATCGGCCTCATGTGTGCGCACAGCCGCACATCGTCACCTGAGGTGGCCCCTGTGGTGTGGACACACCTGACGATGGATCCTGTTGATCCTGGAAGGCGTAGATCCACGTGGCACGGCCTTCGACGTACTGCCCGGTGAGAGCAATGGCGGAGGATTCGGGATTCGAACTCGTGAGGGGTTGCCCCCAACACGCTTTCCAAAGGTTCGTCCGGTGGTTCGGGGTCGGCCGGGAGCGTTCCGACCTGGGGCGGATCGGCGTATTCGATACTGCCCGGACGCCGGTGAACAGCGGCGAATGCAACCAGAACTGCAACCATGGACCGGCCGTGTTCCGGTTTCCTCGGCTTTGCCTACGGAGCGTGAGCAGGACGATCAGGTGAATGCCGGTCGAGCTTCGGGCGCCGCCGCTGGGCCTTGTCGCTGGAACCGGCTCGGCCGAAACAGAGGAGTCGGGTGCCGGCGGTGTCGAAGCGTCTGGGCCTACCCCATTCCGGTCAAGGCTCGGCCATGAGGTCGTTAAATCGTACTGACGCACTACAGGTGAATATGTGGAGATTGAGATGTGTCCGGGGCCAGGTACCGGCACTCTGCTGAGTGTCGATCTGAGTGGCTGCGGCGGAGGATCCCCTGGGTTCGTCCGCGGAGCAGGCCGGTCCGCCGCTTGCGGGAGCGAAACTCGTCCGCAGACTCGACAGGTTTCCGGTGGATGCGCAACGCGCTCAGCAGAGCCCTGACACAGCAGGGCACTGTCCGGGTCTACTACGGCGGTGCTTTGCGGCCGGGAGGCGCTGCGACCGGCGGGTGGGGGCGATGCGGAAGGGGACTGTGTTGCGGCAGCCGGGGGAGCACGGATGACGGTTGAACGAGCGGGCGGCACTTCTGCCTCGTCGTCGGTCCATACACATCTGCGTTGCCCAACCGGTGAGGACCGGCACAGGGGGGTGCCGCGCCATGTCGCGTGCGTGATGGACGGGAACGGCCGGTGGGCGGCACGGCGGTCCTTACCGCGTACGTCGGGTCACCGGGCAGCGGAATCAACGGTGATCGACGTCATCGAGGCGGCGCGGACGTCGGGAGTGGAGTGGCTGAGCCTGTACGCGTTCTCCACCGAGAACTGGCGACGCCCGAGCAGCGAGGTCGACTTCCTGATGCGACTGGTGCGCCGCGTAGTACGCAAACACGCCCCGTTGCTGCACGCGCGCGGCATCCGCTGCCGGTTCCTCGGAGTGGCGGACCCGAGGATCCCCGGGCCGCTGGCCCGGGACTTCGCCGACCTGATGACGCTGACCAACACGAACCGGGGCATGACGCTGACCGTGGCGTTCGACCACGGCGGACGCAGGGACATCGTCGAGGCGGCACGGTCCCTCATCCGCAGCGGGGTACCGGCCGATGCCGTCGACGAGCAGCATTTCGCCGCTCACCTGCCCTTTTCCGACACGCCCGATGTGGACCTCGTCATCCGGACGTCCGGCGAACAGCGGATCTCCAACTTCATGCTCTGGCAGGTGGCCTACGCCGAGTGGATCTTCCCGCCGGTGCTCTGGCCCGACTTCCGTGCGCCGCACTTCGTGGAGTGCCTGCACGCCTACCAGCAACGCAATCGCCGCTTCGGCGGTGTGACGCCGCACGCGAACGGGGAACCTCACCCGTGACGGACACAGGCAGCAGCAGCCCCAGGCGCACGCGTTCCGGAGCCACCGATCACCACGGTGACCCCGCGCGGCCGACCCCCGAAGCACCGTCCGGATCTCTGTTCGGTCCAGACTCGCAGTTCCACCGGTTCTTCAACGATCCGCGCTGGGCACTGGCCATGGTCAGGGCCACGGTATTGGAGGCCGCCCACCCGCAGATCGGCGCGGCCCTGATCGACAACTCGACGTTCGTCGCGCACCCGTGGCGACGGCTGCGCAACACCCTCGTGAGCCTGCAGCGCATGTTCGGCACCGACGATCACGAGCGGCAAAGGGAGGCGGCGCGGCTCAACCGCCTGCACGCGCGGCTGAGCGGCACCGACGCACAGGACCGGCCCTACGACGCGATGGACCCCCAGGTCCGCGCCTGGGTGGTCGCGACCCTCTTCGAGAGCTCCGTCACCATGTGCCGACTGAGCGGGCAGCCGCTCGACCAGACCTCCATGGAACGGCTCTACGCCGAATACCAGGCATTCCTCGCAGTCTTGGGGGATGGGGTCGGCCATCTGCCTCCCACGTTGCAGGAGTTCTGGCAGTACTACGACCACATGGTCCAGGAGGAACTGGAGGACACGGAGGCGCTGCGCATCATCCTCTACAAGCTCTTCGACCATCTCCCGGCACCGCCCCTGCTGGACGGCCTGCCCACCGTATGGGCGGCGGGCCGCGCGCTCGCAGGCCCGGTCATCGGCACGATCACGGTGGCGTCCCTCCCCGAGCCCTTCCGCCGACGGGCGGGTCTGCCCGAAATTCCTGGCGCCCAGACGCTGATGCAAAGCGTCTACGTGGCTGTCGGCCTGGCGCGCTTTTTGCCCGACAACTGGCTCCGGGTCGAGGGCCTCACCAGCCTGCTCTACCTGTCCTCGGACAGCGACGTCCCTCAAGCCGCGACGCTCACCGCGCTGCGCGGCCGGATGAAGCAGGCCGGCGCCCTGTTCCGGCTGGTCACGCCGTTTTCCGTGCAGCACGGTCCCGCCGAGGGAACCGGGTCGCAGCGGAGCGCTGACGAATTCTTCACCGCGGTGCTTGACCAGACCGGCGACGGCTACCTGGACTGGCCCGATCTCGCCGCCATGGCACGGGAGTTGTCCTCCCGCCTTGCTCTGGACGAACCGGAGGAGACCAGGCTCTACAACGCGTATGCCGAGTGGTGGAGGGAACTCCAGGCGGCCCTCGACATCGACGGTGACGGCCGCATCAGCAAGGAGGAGTACGCCGCCGCTGTCCCCTCCCTCGCCGGGCCCGCGCTGATCAGGGTCGCCGAAGTGCTCTTCGACGTCACCGACGCGGACGGCAACCAGTTCATCGACGCGGACGAGTACCGGACCCTGTTCCGGACCGGGTTCCGGCGCATGGTGGCCGACGCCGACGCAAGGTACTCCCGCAGCGCGTTCGTGAAGGACTTTCTCTCCTTCATGTCGGGCCGCCGGCGCTCGACCGCTTATGACCCACTGCTCGCCGACGCGTAGGACCCCCGGGCTCGGCAGGGGCCGCTGCGAGAACAGGACCAGGGAGGCGTGCGGCGCACCGTGGTGGGTTCCTCGCGGGGCCGGTCCCAAAAGGCGCATGGGCTGATGTTGTTGGTCAGCGGGGCAAACCGCGGGTACTTCGCGCGGTTGCGCTCGATGTTTCGCCAGTAGACCTCGGGGTCGCGTGGGGCGGCCCTGTCCAGGTCGCGGCCCATCGTGTCGTCGGGGCCTTCGGCACAGCTACCCCAGCTGAGATTCTGCTGGTAGTAGCGGTCGAGTCCGGTCCCGGCGCCATTCCTGCCCGTCGCCCCGGCGGGAGCCGCAGTGGCCGTCGAGGGGGAAGCGGGTTTCCGTGGCCCCCGCGTGGCCCCCTCACGCCGATGGCACCGGTCCCCGTGGCGGGGGCCGGTGCCATCGTCCAGGTGGTGCGCTCAGGCACCGTCAGCGCGGGACGTGGACCCCGGGCGTCAGCCCTGGCGCGCGTCCGTGACCTTCCCCGTGAGGAGGGGGCCCTCCAACCACTCGTCCTCCTTGAGGATGTACACCTGCATCCGCAGGGACTCCTCCGACTCGGTCAGCGCGTCGGTGACCGTGGGCACGGACACTTCGGTGCTCGTCCCGCCCTTGGGGACGGACACCCAGAGGGAGGGACTGTCCGTGGACAGGGGCCGCTCCGGGTCGGCGGCCTCGCCGAGCCCGGAGAGCCACTCCTCGTCGACGTCCTTCGTGGACAGCTCCGTGCCCTCGCGCACCGGCAGGAGGTCGAACCGCGTCTCGATGCCGGTGTCGGCGGGCTGGGAGAGCTCCACCTTCCAGGTGAGCTTCTGGCCCTCGGTGACCGAGTCGGCGACCGGGGTCACGGTGACCGTGGGCATGGGGTCGTCGTTCTCGACGAGCACGCCCCCGAAGGCGCCGCCGACCGCCGTGCCGCGCATGGCCTTGGCCGCGACCTCGTGGCGGAGGTCGTAGTTGTAGCGGGAGTTGCCCTTGACCGTGATCGACACGCCCACGGAGCCACCGGCCTTCACCGTCACGGTGCGGACGGTGGACTTGTAGGTCTCCGGGTCGCGGACGGCGAGCTTGATCACGCCGGTGCCCTTGCCGGTGACCCGGACGGGCACGCGGTAGGTGCGGGTGCCGGAGTCGCCCTCCTTGACCGTCAGCCTGCCGATGTCGACACGCGGGAGCGCGACGGGGCGTACCGCCGGGGTGCCGGGGCGCCAGCCCCAGGCGTCCATCAACCAGAGCTCGCCGGAGCTGCTGCGTGGGGTGAGCTCCAGCGACTGCGTCCGCTTCAGGTCGACACCGGCGCTGACGGCGGCCTTCAGCGGGACGCGGACCTCACGCGCCCAGTGCGCGGCCGTCGAGTCGGAGCCGGGAAGGCCGTCGACGGTGACCTGACCGAGCCTCACCCGCTTGCCGGAGGTGTCGGTGAGGGCGACGTCGAGCCGGGTGTCCCGGGTGTTCGGCGGCACCATCACCCGCAGGGCGAGCGCGTCGGAGCCCGCCAGCGAGAAGGCGCGCTCCGGCGTCAGCCGGACCGGGGTGCCCGGCTTGGCCCAGCGGGCCGTGACCGCGTTGCGGCCCGGCTCACTGGTGGTGTCCGCCCAGGACGCGAAGTGCGGCGACCTACCGGGTTCGGAGTCCGGCCTGCAGGCCCGGGCGGTGCTCGTCGTGATCTGCCGGCACACGCGCCCGTTCGTCACCGAGAGCGGGTCGTCGGGGCGGATCGCCGGGGTGCGGTTGCCGCCGACGGCGTGGGTCAGCACCCGGGCGGGGCCGGCCGAGGGCGCGCGCCGGTCGGAGCCGTCGAGCAGCGGGCGGACCCGGTCGTCGCCCGCGAGGAAGAGCCGCGCGGCGGCGGCGATGTAGGTGGTGCCCGCCGTCTGCTGCTGCTTGGCGCTCAGCCGGGTCTCGGCCCGTGCCGAGCAGACCGGGTCCGGGTTGTTCTTGTCGTCCCAGAAGTCGTCGGCGGCCGGGGCCTCGGCCTGGCCGGGCGTCCACTCCGTGTTGAAGAAGTTGTGGTTGGCGCCGACCATGTACACCGCGCTGTGCAGCGCCGTGCCCCGGCCGATGCCCCGGGTGCCGTCGAGGTAGATCTGGCCCTGAAGATCGCTCACATCGCCGTCACAGCCCGGCAGGATGGTCATGGAGGGCACGTCGGGCGTGGGGTTCTGGCCGAAGACAGTGGGGCCGATCAGGACGGTGCCGCGGATCCGCCAGCCCACCGGCCCCCGGTAGCCGTCCTCGGCGGGCGGCGGCGGGGAGACGCTGTCGAGAGCCGCCCGGTTGACGCCCTCGCCGCCCCGGGAGTGGCCGACCAGGAGCACCTTCGAGAGGTCCGCGGGCTCCGTCGCGCGCACGGCCGCGGGGGCCTTCGCGGGGTTCGCGCCCCACTCCGCCCAGCGGGCGAGGTGCCGGCGCACCAGGGACGAACGGGCTTGCGCCCCGAAGTCGGCCGTGCGGCCGTCCTGCGCGTTGACACCGTTCGCGGAGATGGAAACCGTCACATAGCCCTGGGATGCCAGGCGCTTCTGGTCGTGCAGGAAGCCGCGGTAGCTCGGGACCGCCTTGTCGCCCGGCTTGCACGGCCACTGCATGCCCGCGCTGTTCTTGCCGGGCTCGTAGCAGGTGGCGCTGCGGCCGTGGAGGAAGAGCGCCAGCGGTCGCTTCCCCGGCGCGTCCGTCGGGCCGACGACCGTGGCGCGCATCTCCACGGGCTCGGCGTAGCCCGGCAGCCTCACCGACTTCAGGACGTACTCACCGCTGATGGTGCGGTACCTACCGGCGACACCGGGGTCGACCGGGTTGACGGGGAACGGGTCCTCGGGCGCCGCCGCGGCCGACGAGCGCCGCTGACCGGGTGCCTGGTCAGCCCCTGCCGCGTCCAGCCGCCGCGAACCGGCGACCACCTGGAGTTCGCTCACCGGTCCGACCCTCGCCCCGCCGAGGCGGAGCCGGAAGGTGCGTTGGTCGGGGGAGGGCTTCGGGACGCCGAGGGTCCGCTCCCCCGAGCGGAACTCGACCAGGGCGCCGCCCATGCCCACGGGCTCGGGCGAGCTCCAGATCAGCTCCCCGCCCTCGACACGCCACCCCTCCGGCAGCCGCTCCCCGGAGGCGCCCGGCGGCGCGCCGGGTATGGACTCGGCGGCAGGTTGCGCGTGCGCCGGCCCTGACGCACCCGCCGCCAGCGCCACGGCCGCCAAGGCAGCCGTCAGCGCGCGTGAGACCTGTCTCACGATGGTGTCTCCTCGTCGTTGGTCGTGCTTCAGCGCCCCAGGAATCCCAGGAGCACCCCCCCGCACCGGGGAGAGGGTGACGTGTCGTCACCGGTTGTCCCACCTCGGGAACCTGACAGGAATCTGACCGGAGCCACACAGGAGCCGAACAAGGAGACGAAGAGGAACCGGACGGGAGTCATGGGGCCGGTCCGCCGATCGAAGGATCCTGGCCCGGAGCGGCGGCCGTTTTGCTGGCCAGGCTGATGTGTGCCCGTAGTACTGGATCCGTGCCCGGGGGCGGGCACGGCCGCTGGGGGGACTGTTGGACCCCCGCTCTGCTGGACCCCCGCTCTGCGCCTGCCGCTAGAGTGCGATGCTTGTTCGATTCGCCGCAGGGCGGAGGGGGAGGGGTTGTGAGCGCACAACTGAGGGACACCGCCGGGGAGTTGGCGGAGATATTGTGGCGGGAACACACCGTGTACCGGGAGCGGTCCGGCGGTGTGGTCATCCGGGGTGAGCATGTACGGCGGTGGATCAGCCTCGCTCCGGCGGGCGGCCGGGACGAGGTCCTCGTACGCGCGGGGCGCATCCTGGACGGCGGCACCACCGCTCCGGCGCGTTCGGAGGCCGTGGTGCCCCTCTCCGTCGGTACAGGCATGCTCGCCGCGACCTGCCGTCGCCTGCTCGCCGAGGCGGCGGCCGATGTGGAGCCGGTCGCGCCGGGACGGGCAGCGCCCGGGCGGTCCAAGCGGTCCAAGCGGTCCAATCAGTCCGGGAAGGCCGCGCGGTCCAAAGGCAGGGGGAAACACACCAGTTTCGGTTCATGGGTGATCCTCGCCTGCGTCGCCGGTGTGATCGCCCTGTACGTCTACAGCACCGCGATGCGCGGCTACTAGTACGTGCGTCGCCGCGGCATCCCACACACCATTCCGGAGAAGAGGGACCAGCAAGCCGACAGGGTCCGGCGCGGACGCGGCGGCGGACGGCCGCCAAGCTTCGACACCGACCGGTACAGGAAACGCAACGTCGTTGAGCGGGCGATCAACAAGCTCAAGCAGTTCCGGGCTGTGGGCGTGTACCTCGGCGCCTCGACCGCCGCCGCAGTCGTTCTATGGCTCCGCACGTAAGAGACCGGTCAGGCTCAATCGCCCCGGATGCGGGCGTGCAGGTGCATGTCGTGCCGGCCGTCGTCATGCACCGCAGCGCTGCGCTTGGTGCCTTCCAGTAGGTAGCCGGATTTTATGGCGACTCTGCAGGATCCTGTGTTGCGCGTCGAGTGGTCCAGCTCCAGGCGGTGGAAGCCGATCTCATACAGGGCCCAGGCAGTGAGCGCGGCGAGGGCACCGGAGGCCACGCCGGCACCGCGGGCGGCCGGGAGCACCCAGTACGCGACGCTGGCGTGGGCTTTGTCGTTGAAGCCTGCTCCACTGAAGCAGATGAGGCGGGTGCGGCTCGTGTCGTAGCGTCCCGCCAGAGCGACGAGGTCGCGGGTGTGCCGTAGGCGCTCGATGTAGGCAGCACCCATGGTGTCGTTCCACTTGGCCTCCCCGATGGCCAGTAGCGGCGACTTGGCGCCGTCCGCGATTCCGATGACCGCCACGTCGACCTCATGGCCGGTGCGGGCCTTGGGGTCGTGGACGATGCCTTGTCCGACGCGTGCGGGCAGACCGCCCAGGAGCTCGGGGTCGGCGTGATGCAGCGCCCAGCCGCGGCAGACCTGCTCGAAATGGGGCCCGAGGGCATTGCTGACGAAGCGGCGACGGCTGGCCTGCCAGACCCGTGTCGCACTGCCGGGGCGTTCGAGCTGGTCCCAGACCGGTCGCGTGATCGCGTGGTAGAAGCCGATCAGCGGTTCGGCGATGCGGTAGGTGGGCCGGTTGTCGCGGAAGGCATGGGCGTCCCGGTGGAGCAGGCCGCGCGTTCGGGGCTTCACGGAACCGTGAACTGTGGCTTCGACGAGAGATCGGCCCGACGCTTGCCGCAGAACCAGGTAGATCTCACCCCTGTCATGCCTGGGTAGCCGACGCTTTCCCCTTCTTCTTGTCAATATGACAGCAACTGAAGTACCGTGAGAAACATGGAAGTTGACTCCTGGGCACCGCCTCCCGTGCTGCTCGCGGTTGATCTCGTGATCTTGACGCTGCGTGAGGGCCGGCTGTGTGTCCTGCTTGTGGAACGGGGTGAGGAGCCATTTCCGGGCATGCTGGCGCTGCCTGGGGGTTTCCTCAATCATGTTGGTGAGGCGATCCTGGACGCCGCGCACCGCGAGTTGGGTGAGGAAACCGCGCTGGATGCTGGGCGGTTGCATCTTGAGCAGTTGGCCATCTACGGAGATGCGGGCCGTGATCCGCGGGGGCGAGTTGTTTCCGTGGCCCACTTGGCGATCGCACCAGGACTTCCTGAGCCGGTCGCGGGGACGGATGCCATGGGTGCTTCGTGGGTTCCTGCGGACACCGTCGCGTCCGGGCAGGTGAGGCTGGCTTTTGATCACAGCCGGATCGTGGCGGACGGGATCGAACGCGCGCGTACGAAGCTTGAGTTCTCGGCGCTGGCCACGGCCTTCTGCGGAGAGCTGTTCACCATCGCCGAGTTGCAGCAGGTATACGAAGCGGTGTGGGGCACCGAGCTCGACACCCGTAATTTCTACCGGAAAGTCCAGGCGGTGAAGGGGTTCATCGTCCCCGTCGGCTCGGGAAGCAGGACCACGGGAGGTCGCCCCGCGCGGCTGTTCCGGGCCGGGCCGAGGACGGTGTTGTCCCCACCACTGATCCGACCTGTGCCGTCCACGACGGAAGAGGAAGAGGAAGAATAGATGCCGAAAGACCTAGTGGTGATGCTCACCGCCCTCAATCTCGAGTACAAGGCCTTGCGTCGGAGACTGGCCGGTCCACAGGTGCACCGTCATGAGCGTGGCACGCGGTTCGAGGTGGGGACCGTGCCGGGCACGTCATGTCGTGTGGCGCTCGGCCTGACGAACAAAGGGAATCATCCCGCCGCAGTGCTCGCGGAGCGCGCGATTCAGGAGTTCTCGCCGGTGGCTGTGTTGTTCGTCGGTGTCGCCGGTGCCCTTTGGGATACCACCAGGCTGGGCGACGTGGTGATGGCTACGCACGTGTACGCCTACCACGGTGGGACCAGCGAGGACGACGGACTCAAGGCGCGTCCCCGGGTGTGGGAGGCGGCGCACGGCATCAGCCAGCTTGGCTCGTATCTGGCACGCACAAGCGACTGGGTCGACGACATGCCTGGTGACAGGAACGCGCCGCAGGTGCATCTCGGTGCGATCGCTGCCGGTGAGGTCGTACAGAACTCGCGGATTTCCGCCGAGGCAGAGTGGATCCGGCAGCACTACAACGACGCGCTCGCGATCGAAATGGAAGCCGCCGGCGTGGCACAGGCCGGCCATCTCAATGGGTCACCGGTCGCCATCATCCGCGGCATCAGCGACCGGGCGGACGGTTCGAAAAGCAGCGCGGAGGACCGTAAATGGCAACCACAGGCCGCAGCGAACGCGGCAGCCTTCGCCACGCGGCTGGCCGCGGAACTGATCGGAGAACAGGAGCAGATCGCAATGTCCCAGGACAACAGGGCCGACAGTCTCAGAGAAC
This sequence comes from Streptomyces sp. NPDC058092, assembly GCF_042884935.1. NCBI lineage: Bacteria > Bacillati > Actinomycetota > Actinomycetes > Kitasatosporales > Streptomycetaceae > Streptomyces > Streptomyces sp. NPDC058092. Next base: position 19,756 of record NZ_JBHVSY010000002.1, on the reverse strand, counting down.
ACGTCCGCAACACCGCCCGTTCCAGCACCGTTGGGATCATGGCTGGCTCAGTCACCGGAAGCAACGTCTACATGAACGCGAATCCCAAGTTATCCAGTCTGGCGGACCTGGTCGCGGAACTGGACAGCTTCCGTGAGCACCTGAAGCGTCACCACGCTGAGGGCGCCCTCGACGACGACACCTACCAAGAGGCGCAAGCCGAGCTGGACACCGCCAGCCAAGCGGCACGGGAGAACGCTCCCGAGTCACCGAAGAGGGTGACCATCGCACTCAAGAGGTTACGCGGTCTGATCGCTGACCTTTCCGAGCCGGCAGCCAGGCTGGCACCGCTGATCGTTGCGGTGGGTGGGTTGTCATGACCGATGGCACCAGCTTCACGCACAATTCGGCCGCATACGACTCCACCGTCGGTATCCAGGCCGAGACCGTGCACAACTCCAACGTGTACTTCATCAATCCGGAAGCATCGCCCCAGGAGAAGTACAAGGTTGGTGTGCGGTACCTGGAGGACGGCGTACCCAGTCGTGCTCGCGACATGATCAGTGACGCCATCGCCCACAGATACGACGATGCGGAGGTCCGTTTCCACTGGGTACTTGCCATGCTCAGTAAACGCGCCTACCACGACCTCAGCGCCGAAGAACTCCAGCGACTGCACCAGGCCTCCGAACTCGTACGGACCTACGCCGACGGAGTGTGGAGAACTGCCCTTTATATCGCCTTCGAACTGCTGGCGATTCTCAGCGACACGGACGGCGAAACCGGACCTGTACTGAAGCGGCTGCGAGAGCTGCCACCTCGCCAGCGTGACCCGATCCTCCACCATCTCGACCTCGTGCTCACCGGAGGGATGAAAGACAGCTTGTGGGCGGTAACCCGCGAGCTGGCTGAGACCTCCCGCTTCGGCAACGATCGTGCCCAACGGGTCTGGGCCTATTTCGAGCCCGAACCCATTGGGCCACGGGCGCTCCCGCCCAAGGCGAACACCACTGCCGACGCCCGGGCAGGCATCGCTGCCTGCGTCGGCCTGTTCACCGTCGCCACCGGGTTCCTCTGGATCTCGGCACTGGTAGCGGCTCCGGCCGCGGCAGTCGTCGAGTTGCTGGTGGCGCTTGGAGCCGGCTTCACTGCCGCACGATTCGGCCAGCAATGGTGGTACCAGGAGCACCGGCTGAAAGCCAAGAACCAGGAGTACCACACCGCGCAAAGGAGCAATGTTGCCTTCGCGGGAGACGGGTTCACCAACGGCGTCCGCCATTCCTTCGACCACTACTTCAGCACCCGCGTGCCGGTTGGGTTTGCCCCGCACCAATGGCTCGTTCATACCGCTGACATCCGTAATAGCCTAGCCGTGGAGATCTCGCTTCTCTACCGCGAGAGCAGAATCGGTGTGGACCGGGTCAACTGGCTGATTCGCTACCTGGCTCAGGATGCCCGAGACCGCTTCAACAGCGGGACTTTGGTCGACCATCGCCAGCAATACCGGGCACCGGTGAGAATAAAGGCTATCTGCGTTATCGCCTTCATTGCCCTCGGTATTACAACCCTGGCTCTGATCGTGACCATGGTCGTAGCGGCTGGCCCGTCCCATGTGCTACTGGCGCTCCTCGCCATAGTCGGTGCAGTCTGGGCCGGACGTACAGCGGCGTTGTCGTGGCTACATATGCGTAGCGAAGAGCGCCGATACGCCGAAGAAGCCCACGAATATCATGAGCGCGTGAGTGCGCGACAAGCGGCGTATCAGCAATGGAAGACCTTCTTGGACACCACGCGGCCCACTGAGTTGGAAATGGAGACCTGGCTCACCTGCGACAAAACCCTGTTTGTCGACGAAGCGTTGCGCCACTACCAACTCAGTTGGCGCAACATCATCGCCCACACCATCCTGATGACACCTGCGCGCCCCTACAAGCGTGGACGGGAAAAGGGTGGTCCTTGGCGGTACTCGCGCTACATCCTCCGTTTGTTCCTGGTTACACAGGATGGTGTCCGTGAAATCAACACCGAATACGACTTCACGGACGCGACACGAACGAACGAGCAGCGAAGCAACTACCGGTTCGACGCACTGTCCTCCGTACACGTCACTGAGCGCGCCAATGTCGGCTACGACCTGGAACTGATCCTGACCAACGGACCTGCCAGGAACATCCGAGTCAAAGACGCCGATACGCATCAACTCGCTCCCGACGAAAATGCTCAGGAAATCTCCGAAATGAACCTTAATTCGGCTGGTTTCATCCACACATTTCGTCTCCTGGAGGGAATCGCAGCAGAAGGAAAGGGCTGGATCGAACGAAACAACCCCAACAACCCGCCATCCTTCATCGCTGCCGACTGAGTTTCCGGGTCTTGAGGTCGGGCAGGGGGCTGGAAAAGGCGAGATCACCCAAGTTGGACAACTCGGGCACCTCGCAACTTTGTCGGAGTCCTGTCCGCCCACTCCTCAGCCCAGCCGCAACTTGAGTTTGGGGATGCCGTGGCCGCCACAGAGGACATTACCGAGAGCAGACTGCTACTCGCCGAGTACGACCGAATAAAGGAGGAGCAGAAGGCTCGGATCGGATTCCGTGACAACCTGCTCTACGTCACGCTCGCCGCGTCCACTGCGGCCCTGGCGATAACCGTCCAGAACAGGCACGCTCAGGTGTTGCTCGCCGTCCCCGTGATCTGCCTGGTTCTGGGCTGGACCTACCTGGTCAACGACGAGAAGATCTCGGCGATCGCCCGCTACATCCGCGACCAAATGGGGCCGCGGTTGGCCGAGCTCAGTGATGCCCGCGGCGCCGTGTTCGGCTGGGAGGTCTACCACCGCGGTGACGCAAGCCGCACCACGCGCAAGCGTCTGCAAACCGCTGTCGATCTGTTCACGTACTTGGCATTGCCGATGACCTGCGTGATCGCATTCTGGTGCTCTCGCGCTGTCCAGCCTTTGCTCTTGATCGTCTCCATCGCGCAGATGCTTGCTCTGGCCGTGCTGGGCTGGCAGTTCCTGCGCTACGCCGAGCGATAGAGCGCGCCCCGGACCGCACCCGACCGTCCCGGTCTGTCCGCGAGATCACCGCCCGCGTCTCCGAGCGCGACTCGCATCTGAGTGTGGTTGAGACCGCTACGAGCTACGGCCCAGACGCCGAGGCCGAGGTGCCCGCGGCCAACCGGCGCAGCGTCTCGGATGCCGTCAACGGTAAGGAGATGGTGATCCGCGGGGGATACCGGCACCTCGAAGTCTGGATGCGTACCGAGCAGCGAGCGTCACTGCCTCATCAGCGAGGGCGCCAGACACTGTGGCGCGATTCATGCGGACCGGTTCGGGCCCGCGCTGTGCCTCCCGCAGCGGGAGCCCGTCCACATCGAGGACCTGCTTCTGCGGAGTGCGAGGGGGAACGACATCCCGGTCCACGCGCCCAGCCGAGGGAACGGCCATGCAGGTCGGCATACGTGGGTGTCGGCGGGCGACCGCGCACTGTGAGTGGACATCGTCGGCGAGAGGACCCCTGTTCCCGCGGCCCTGGCCGAAGACGAGGACGACGTGATCACCATCGCCGAGCAGGAGATCGACCTCACCTGTCGGCTGATGCAGCGCTACGGGTGGAACGCAGCCATGTACTGCAACGTGTGCCGGGCCGTCCTCAACGGGCTATAGCCGCAACTGGGACCACGCACGTCGAAGGGCCCCGCAGTAAGCGCCTGTCTGTCCTCAGGGTCTGGTGGATCTGTCAGGTTGCCGCCAACTGAGACCAAAACTGAGACCACATACGTTGAAGGGCCCCGCTGCAAGCAGCGGGGCCCTTCAACGTATTGCCCGGTGAGAGCAATGGCGGAGGATACGAGATTCGAACTCGTGAGGGGTTGCCCCCAACATGCTTTCCACATGTTCGTTTGGGGGTTCGGGGAGGGACAGGGGCGTCCTGACCTGGGGCGGATTGGACTGTTCAGCGGCGTCCGGACGCGGCTGAATGTAGGCGAACGAGACCAGAACTGAGACCACGAGGTGCCGGATGGGTGGCTCGCGTCGTCCGGCGGATGCTGTGCGGCGAAATTCCTACTTGTTTGATAATGTCGGTTCCATGAGCGAAATTCCTTACAGCGTCGGCGAAGGACCGGCCACCAGGGTCAGTCTCTCCCTCCCCGAGGGGACGGCGGAGGCGATTCGCCGACGGGTCGGCAAGCGTGAGTTCTCCGCGTTCATCACCGAAGCGGTGGAGCGCGAGCTGCGCGGTCAGATCTTGGATGAGTACCTGGCCGACTACGAACGCCGTCAGGGGCCGATCTCCGAGCACGAGCAGGAGCGGGCACGCCGGGTCTTCGACGAGGTGTTCGCCGAGGAGGGGCAGTGGCCCGCCGCAAGCTGAGCCACGAAGGCACCCTCGTTCTCGACTGCGAGGGCCTGTCGAAGTTCGTCAGTGATCACGAGCCCGTCGTCGCCCTCATCGCCGAAGCCCGCAAGCGGGGCATGGAGGTGGTCATCAGCGCACTCACCATCATCGAAGCGGTGCATCGCCGGACAGACAAGGCGCGGCTCGCCTGGGTCCTGTCCGGCGTTCGAATCGTGCACATCGGCGACGAGGAGGCCAAGGCCGCCTCAGCCATGCTGATCAACGCCGGGCTGCATGGTCACAAATACGCCATCGACGCTGCCGTGGCCGAGACGGCGCTGCGTCAGCGCCGCCCGGTCGTCATGCTCACCTCGGACATCGACGACATGACGAAGCTCTGCGGCGACAGAGTGCGCCTGGTCGCCGTGTAGCCGACGCCCAGGACCCGAACGCCGGGGACTGAAGGTCGGCCCGTATGTCCTTGTCCGAGCGCGGCGGGGCCGGTGGATCAGTCGGCAGCACCCAGGGCCGTGAACGGCTGCGTGGCCGGACAGCTCGTCTTTCATGGTGCCGTGAGGTGCAGCAGCCGCGCGTTGGCCTCGTCCGGCGCGAAAGGGGCAGGAGCGAATCCGTGGCGGACCGAAGTCCGAGCCACACCAGCATGGCGTGGTGTTCCTCATGGGCCGGGTCGGCGAGGATCACCTTGAGATCGCTGTAGCCGGGGGCGCCGCCGCAGTCCTCGGGCGGGCACGCCCCGGCACCGTCCATGCAGTGGACCAGCTCAGCCGCTACGACGGCCTGTCCGCACTCCGCCTCAATCCCCTGGGCGCCCACGCCGCCGGCCTCGCGGGCGACTACGCCCCTGCCCAGTTCCCCGCCTCGGCCGTCCCGACGGGCAGGGTCACCGTCCTGGCGAACTTCGACATCGTCGCCCTCGACGGGGGAACCCAGTGCGTCGGCGGATTGCCCTCTCACCGTATGGGCCCCTGGACCGCGCGCATGTCGGCGTGTGCGCACGCTCCGCCGGGCTTCGCGGCGGCCCCGCACGCCCCGCAGCCCCTAAACGGCGTGAAGACCTCTTCCAGCCGGCGGACGGCTCCGTCGTCACTTACGTGAACACGGGAACGGGAAAGGCCCCGGGCACGATCGCCCGTGCCCGGGGCCCTGGCCGCGCTCATCGCCCGTGCGTCAGGCGACGACCACGGCCGTCGCTTTGCTGTACGCGTAGCCGCTGGAGTGGCCCGTGCGGAGGGCGGTCACCTTGACGGTGATCCGCAGACTGCGCTGCGCCCGGGTGAGGACGAACGTGGACTTCGTCGCGCCCGTGACGGCCTTGCCGTTGGCGTACCACTGGTAGCCGTACGACGTCGGCGTGGGCGTCCACGTGCCGCGGTTCGCGGTGAGCGTGCGGCCCACCTTCGCCGTGCCGGAGACCGACGGCAGTGTGGTCGCCTTCGGGGCGACACCACGGGCCACGGCGATCGCCGTCGTCCCGGCCGCGCCGCTCGCGTGGCCGGTGCGGTTGGCCTTCACCGTGACCGACAGCTTCTTGCCGAGCTGGGAGGCCGTCGGGACGTACGAGGAGGCGGTGGCGCCCGCGATGGCGACGCCGTCGAGCCTCCACTGGTAGGTGTACGACGTCGGCGTCGGCGTCCAGACGCCGGCCTTGGCGTACACCCGGGTGCCGACCTTGGGGGTCGCGCCGAGCGCCGGCGGTGTCGTGGCCTTCGGCGCGACGCCCAGGGCGACCGTGGTGGCCGCCGAGGTCGCGGTGCGGGACGGGGCCCCGGTGAGGTGCGCGGTGACGGCGACCGACAGCTTCTTGCCCAGCTGGGCGGCGGTCGGGACGTACGAGGAGGCGGTGGCGCCCGGGATGGCGACGCCGTCGAGCTTCCACTGGTAGGTGTACGACGTCGGCGTCGGCGTCCACGTGCCGGTCCGGGCGACCAGACCGGTACCGACCCGGACCGTGCCCGCGATGGTGGGGGCGGCGGTGTTGGCCGGCGGCTGGGGCGCGGTGACCGTGAACCGACCGCTGAAGTACTGCCATCCGTTGGTCGTGATGACGCCGAGCGCCCACGAGCCCGTGGCCGCGTTCGTCAGGTCGAGCGTGGCCGTGAGGGTCCGGCGGTCGGGCGCCACCGAGACGGTGGTCGACTCGATCGTCGTGCCGCCGGAGCTGATCCGGACCTTGTCGCCCTCGTGCAGGGCCGAGCCCGACACGTTGACGGTCACCTTGGTGCCGGTGACGCCCGTGGTCGGGGTGACGCCGGTGACGCTGTACTTCTCGGGGCCACAGGTCGTCGAGCAGACCAGCTCCGCCTTGTAGGACGTCTGGGACGCCTTCTCGGGCAGGCCGAGGACGAAGAGGGTCGGGACGACCTGGGTGCTGTACGACCCGTTCAGACTGCAGCGGCTCTCGCCGCCGGACGCGGCGGCGCAGGCGTTGTCCAGGTCGGTCTCGTACAGGGCGGGCACGGCGGTAGTGGCCGCGCCGTTCGTGTCGCTCACCTTGACGGCGAAGGTGTCGTGGTACGAGGTGGGCAGCTGGGCGCAGAACGCCGTGTGCTGCTCGTCCAGCGTGCCGGAGAACGGCCCGTATCCGTACGTGATGTTCGGGACCTTCACGCACTCCGGCGACGGGCCGGCGGCCGTGGCGATGCGCAGGGCGTCGAGCCGGTACGAGTCGGCGGCCTTCTGGGACGACGGGACGGTCAGCAGCACCTGGTACCGGGTTGAGCCGGTGACCGCGCAGCTCCTGTTCCGGTTGGTGCACGTGGTGACGGCGCCGTCGGCGCCGTGCGCCAGGATGTTGGTGGTGCCGAGCGCGTCGCGCACATCGAGGTGCAGGACGTCGGCCGGGTCGGCCGTGGTGACCTGGTGGCACACCAGGGTGCCCGGCTCCCCGGGGACGCCCGGCGTCGCGGGGCCGTTGACGGTGGTCGCCGGAGTGGGCGTGCAGCCCTTGGCGGTCCCGGTGACGTCACGGCGGACCAGGGTGTGTTCGGCGGTGGCGTCACGGCCCCGGAAGAGCGCGGTGTACGCGGCCCCGGGGGTGAGGCGGCAAGTGGTCCAGGTCGTGGGGGCCGAAGCGGCCGAAGCGTTCATGGAGCAGGCCTGCTTGCCCGCGGCGTCGAGGACCCAGAACATGGCGCCGTTCGTTTCGGCGACGGTCCGCATCTGGAAGTTCTCGACGGCGCTGTGCCCGTCCGCGGGGATGGCCAGGCAGTACGAGAACCCGTCGGCGCCGGCGCCCGTGCGCAGCCGCGCGGACGCGGTCGCGGCGGTGAAGTCACCTGCGGGGAAGACCTGGCAGCCGCTCCCGGCCGGGTCCGTACGGTGGAACGCGACGCGGTACGTCTTGTTTCCCGCGTTGCCGCTGCCGTGGGACACGAGGGCGCGGTAAGGGGCCGGTCCGGTGAGGGCGCACGCGAGGCTGGAGCCGGAGCACAGGGTGTCGCCGTCGGCGTTGACGACGGTGACGTCCGGGGTCGCCGCGAAACCGGTGTACGCCGTGAGAGCGGCCATGCGGGCGCCCTGGGGCAGAGGCAGTGTCAGGCAGTCCACCGCGGCGCCCGAGACCCACGCTCCGTCGTTGACGCCGAGGCGCGCGGGCCGGCAGCCGGCGGTGGACCTCCGGTCGAGGACGAGCGTCGTCTCGTCGGTCAGGATCGTGTAGTCACCGTCGGCCGGAACGGTGCAGGTGTTCCCCCGGCAGACCGTGCGCCCGGCGCTGTCGTACAGGGGCATGGCGGACCGGTAGCCGTTCGGCCCCACGCCGTACACGTCGTAGCGGCCGGCCGTCGAGGCCCTGAAGACCTTGCAGTCGACGGCCGGGTCCACGACGGTCGCAGCGGAACCGTAGGCGTTGACGGGCACGGTGGCGCAGCCGACCGGGTCCGACAGCCTGCGCGCCCCGAGGGCGTACGCGCCGGGGTAGCCCTGCGGCGACTTCGCGACACGCACCAGCACCCGGTACGGGCCGTCACCGCGCAGGACGCAGCCCGGATTGCCGTCCCCGCTGAAGGCCGGGCAGAGCGGGGCGCCACTCTCGTCGGTGATCCACGCTTCGACGGCCGTGTCGTACGTCTGCGGATCGAGGCGGATCCGCTCACCGGCCCTGGCCACGAGGCCGTGGCACCGGACCGTGAACGGGTCGGGAACGGTACCGGTGACGTGGGGCGAGGTGAAGGGCGTGTGGATCGCTTCCCCGGCGCAGTCGGCGGTGGCGGCGCCGAGGGGCACGACGGCGAGGGTGTTCGCCTGGTCCTCGTCCCAGTAGTTGGGGATCCGGATCGTGTACGCGCCCGTCCGGGGCAGGTCGCACCAGCCGCTGTAGTACGAGACCGTCTGGTCCTCGCACTGGACTTCCTGCGCACCGTCGTAGACGTGCGCGTACGTCCGGTCGTTGCCGGTGAGGACGCGGTGCATACCGGGCTGCTGGACATTGACGGTGAAGCAGACGGACCCATTGGCCGGAACCGTCGCCTTGCCCATGGCCTCTTCCCCGGTGCCGCCGATGGAGGCGAGCGGGAGAGGTGCGCATTCCTCGGTTCCGGCGGCCCACGCGGTGCCGGCGCCGACCGGCACCAGCAGCGAGAGCAGGATGGCCAGCGTGGCCATCAGAGCGGTGGCGTGCGGCCATCCGGTTCCGGATCTGCCTTCCGCACGCGGGTGGTACGACATGAAACCCCCAGGAGATCACAGGTTCGGGGTGCATGACCGCCAAGAGGCCCAGACGGTTGTATGACACATGGCGTAGGCCGACCGATCCGTGACCGGAGGTCACCGGCTTCGGTGACTCGACGACCCAATGGGTGCCGGGGAACGGTGCGTTGGTGTGGCGTCCTGCACCCGGCCGTAATAGGGCGCCAGTTGTCACGCATGTAGGAGTACGCACGCCCTGTTGCGATACGAGGCGCCTGGACCGGTCCCGAGCAACAAAGAACCGACCGTTCCGCCGTGATCTCGTGTGTGACCTGCGCGAATGAGGGTTTTCTCCCGTTCCGCGGCCGGCATCCCCTTGTCCGCGTCGACCCGGTTTACCGCCCTGTCTGGTGCCGATCTGGTGCGGACTGGTGCAGCCGAACGCGAAGTGCACGCCTTACCCGTACAGCCAGTGCTCCAGCATCTCGTCTCGGGTGACGCGTTCGTGAAGCAGCTCGTCCCGCCTGATCAGCCACGGATGGGGCATGGGCGTGGAAGGCCAAGCCGGGCCCGCGACAGGTTCGACGGCTTCTGTGTCGCGCTGGGAAGGGACGTCCGCCCTGGTGTTCCGGCGGCTCTGGACGAGGCTCCTCAGTTCCTTCGGCGTCGGCCAGGGAGCACGGCGGTGGATCATACGGTGGCAGTTTGCACAGTGTGAGAGCGAGATCGCTGAGCTTGGTCCGGCCTTCGTCGGCCTCATGCAGGGGAACGACGTGGTGGCACTCGATGTAGCCGCTTCCGCGGTCGCCGTAGGCCTCCTCGAAGTCGAAGTCGTTCCCGATGAACTGGTGAGGCTGCTCGAACTCCACCGTAGGGAGCAGGAACGCGAGCGGGCGATCGCTGGGGAGGATTGGCGCGAGTCGGGGTTCGACTTCACTTCCCCCGTGGGCGAGCCGCTGGTGCCGAGTACGGACTACGACGTGTGGAAGCGGCTGCTTGCCGATGCCAAGGTCCGGGATGGGCGCCTGCACGATGCGCGGCACACCGCGGCGACGGTTCTGCTCATCCTCGGTGTCCCCGAACGGGTAGTGATGCAGATCATGGGCTGGTCGTCCACGGCGATGGCGGTCCGGTACCAGCACGTGACGGGCGGCATCCTGGCCAACGACGCTGACGACAGCGGCTCGGAGGACTCCGAAGAGTCTCGTTGAGACTGCAGATGAGACTAGGAACGTCGAAGGCCCCCGCTGCAAGCAGTGGGGGCCTTCGACGTATTGCCCGGTGAGAGCAATGGCGGAGGATACGAGATTCGAACTCGTGAGGGGTTGCCCCCAACACGCTTTCCAAATGTTCGTCTGGGGGTCCGGGGTGAGCCATCGGCGTCCTGACCTGCGCCGGAATGAGAGGCGGGGCGTCCGGTGGACGTTGCTGGACGGGGGCGAACGAGACCAGAACTGAGACCATCAGGGCAGGGCCGCCGAGGCCGCCCCGTCGGCACGGCCGCCTCTTGACCAGCCCCGCTGCAGCTTTGTGTGCCCCCGAGTAGGCGCTACCAGGACCGATCGGCAGTTGACGCTGGCTGCTGGGTCACCGTCCTGGAGTCGGATCGCCATCACGGTTCCGTCGGGGCGGATGGACACCGCGTTCCACTGCTCTGATGTGCTGCGGTCCGGCCACTGCCCTCGTAGGGCGTGTACCTCACTTCGGTATTCATTGACGCGCCCGTGGTGGAGGTGCGTGTAGAGGCTCTTCTTGAGCCCGGAAAATGCCTCTATGCGGGTGCCATTGAGGCGGTAGATGTGGTCGGTACCGACGAAGTCGATGTCGTGGATGCGGTGCTCCGCATCTCGCAGCCCGGCCGTGTTGGCGTGGACATCGTGCTGGAAGTGGCGTCGGCCTTGTTCCTTGGTCAGGTACTGGGCGGTGGGTTTGCCACCTCCGGTGAAGGCCGTGAGCGTGGCTGCTTCCGTCCGTGCCAGCACGACGCTGAACCAGGCAAAGGAGTCGGGCAGTACCTGGAACCCGGGGACGATCGTCTCTCCGCGGTCCGTGGGCCGCACGATGTCGGCCATACGGTTCCCCTGCTCCAGGGCGAGATCCAGGCCGGCTTCTGATGTCTCTCTGGACGGGCGGAGGACGGTCGTACCCGGCGCCTCCAGGATGTGCACGGCAAGGCTCTCCGTGGTGGGGATCTCGGTTCCGATGAGCAGGTACGGGACTGTGCCGTATGGCCCAATGTGCACGGACTCTACGTGGGCGCTAGCCGTACCGAGCTGCTTCTGTACCTGGTGAACGCTGCTGTGGGTGCCCTTGGAGGAGAGGAGAAGGACCTTGGACGGCTGGCCTGGTTGCCAGGCTTCGACGAAGAAGTGGGGCCGTCGCTGTAGCGGCTCCGGGCGAGTGCCGGTACCAGAGCTGCGTAGGGTCCAGCCGGCCTTCAGAGCGATGTCCGCCGGGATCACGGAGACCGAGTGGTCGGGGTAGCGGGACCTGACCAGCTTCTCGGCCAAAAGAGAGGCGAAGCCGGTGCCGATTTCTCCGGACTGGGTGGCCTTGTAGAAGCGCAGGAGATCGCGCCCTTCGGACGAGAGCTGCAGGTAACGGCCGCGGTTGGCTTCCAGGGCCTGGCTGTAGCGCAGGCTGCCCCAGTGCTCGGCGAGTCCTCGCCCCGCACCTTGGCGGGCCGAAGCGGCTCCGAGGCCGATGGCGTGGATGACCTGCCAGGGTGTGAGTGTCAGTGATCGCGGCGCTGCCCGGACGGCTCTGTAGTCGGTACGCCGGCGAAGAGGGCTCCGCCCGTCCTCCATCCGCTTCTCGTCCTCGTCTGACGCAGCCTTGGCGACCTGGGCGGCGAGCTCGGGCGATGAGCGGACCTGGACGTGGGAGGTGGTGCTCAGCTCGTGGAGGATCTCGGCGACGGCTTTGGATTCGTCCTTCTGCACCGGCAGCCCTTCTATCGATGTGGTGTGGCGTGAGCTGGAGGACCGTAGGACAGTGCAGGGGAGCGCAAACAAGTGCGCACGAAGGGCTCAGGTCGGTATTCGGCCAGCCCTCTTCGAGGAACGTTAGGACGGCGCCGTGTAGGGGGCCCCCAGGACTATTAGGGGGATGCTGTGACGGACTCTGAGAGACCGGTGGAGGCGACGTCGGATGTGTACACGGGCTCACTCCCGTCCTGCTGTTCGTCTGGGGGTTCAGTGCCTCGGCAACTGGGGCCGCCCGTCGACAGTGGTGGGTTGGCTCGTCGTGGCGGTACTCGCTTATGAGGGGTGACCACCACCAGTGGAAGGCTCTCCTCAAGGCGGCGGGCATCCGTGACGGCCGACTCCATGACGCCCGTCACACCGCAGGCGCAGTCCTGCTCATCCTCGAAGTTCCGGAGACCGTGGGGGACGCGATCATGGGCTGGGAGCCCGGTCAGCCCGCCCGCATGCGCCGGCACCACCAGCACATGACGGACCAGGTGCTCAAGGACACCGCCGACAATATCGGCGGCCTCCTTTGGAACGCGCGCGACGAGTCGCCTGCTGCCTGATCACGGTCAACAGAGGAAGCCGTCGCTCCGAGCGCAGAAGGTCCGAGCGACGGCTCCTCGCGCCCACCATTCAGATGGCTGTCCCAGCCATCACTCCGGCTACCTCGGCGAAGTCCTCGCATACGAACTCCTGGCCGACGAGAACGTCCTGCCGGTGCTCCACCGGCGCCTGTGACACCTCCCGCACCCTGCTGGTCGACCACCTTGACGAGGCCGTCATGCTCGCGGGCACCGACGCCTTCGATGAACTGGTCCGGTCGGTCGCCCTCATCCACACCGTCTCCGCCCACTGGCAGCCCGAGGTCGCCGAAACCATGGCCCGCTGGCATGCCAGAAGCGCCCTCGGTGCCCCATCCCCCGACTGGATCAACCGCCCCGACGACTGGCGCCGACTCCTCCAGCTCGTCACCGACGCCCATGCACCCGGCCACGTACCGCTCGGCCACCTGGACCTCAAGCCGGAACACATCCGCCGCCGCGCCGACGGACACCTCGCCCTCATCGACGCAGAAACCCTCCGCCCGGACATCACCGGGCTGCCCGATCTGATCACCCTTGCCCACATGGCGGACCAGAAAGGACATCCAACCCCGCGCTGGGTACGCCACGCCTACCTGCACCACGTACGCGAACTCGGCGCCCAGTGGAACGACTCCGACCTCATACGCGCCCTGACGGCGTTCGCCGCCGCCACCGGTCTGCATTCCCTGCACGGCGCCCACGAGTGACCATCCCGGCGGTACCGTGCCACTTTCCAACGCAAGGAGAATCCCAAGTGCGCGGTATCCGAACCGTCATGGTCTTCGTCGACGATCCCGAAGCTGCCGCCCGCTGGTGGGGCGAGATCTTCGAAGCTGAGGTCAAGCTCGACATCAACGGCACCTCCGTCTACGCCTGGCTCGACCTCGACGGACTCGAGTTCGGCTTCCACCCCGCGTCCCCCATGGCCAACGCCCACGGGCGAAGCACCGTCCCGTACTGGTCCGTTGAGGACCTCGACACCGAACGCAAGCGCCTCCTGGAAGCGGGCTGCACCCATCACCGCGGCCCCCTCGATGTGGAGCCCGGACGGCGCATCTGCCAGCTCATCGACCCGTTCGGCACCGTCTTCGGACTCGACGGGCCCTGAACCCTCGGAGCCAACCCATGCGCCACTGGCCACTCACAGCCCTCCAGCTCACCACCCCCGAACTCGTTCTGCGTCTCCCCTCGGACGACGAGCTCGACGCCCTCGCTCAGGTGGCCGCCGACGGAGTCGTCCCCGACGGCGCCGTGTACTTCCCGCAGCCCTGGGCCTTCGCGCCGCCGACCGAGCGGGCCAGGAGCGTCGTGCAGAACCACTGGTGGGCACGAGGTGACTGGACCTGCGAGAACTGGCGCCTGCTCCTGGCCGTCTTCCGCGACGGCCAGGTCATCAGCCAGCAGAACCTCTCCGCCCGCGACTTCGCCACCACCGGCCTCGTGTGAGGCTGACCGGCAGGAGCACGAAAGGGGACCTGCGCGTCCATGCTCGGACAGCGGACGCAAGGCTGATAGCGGCTCGCGGACTACGCGGATGTCGCTGATGGTCCGCAGCAACTGCGGACCGGTCCATCCTCATCGCCGACTCCTCCCGCTGCCGTGTTCGATGCCCGCAGGCCCTCCCAACCCTGGTGTTCTCGGATGAGCGAGTGCTCGCGTGGTACGCACCGTAGAGGGGAGAGAGCCCCCGCGAGCGGGCCCGTGATCAATTGCTGGGGGCACTGTTGCTGGATGTGAGGGTGCCAGCGGCGGGGACGGTCAGGATCCGACGTACACCGGTCGCCAGGACCTTCCTCTCTTTGAGGCCGCCAATTCTCCCAAATCGCAGCCTACTTGACGATGCTCACAGGCTTGCAGTGAACGCGTACCACGTGGTTTATGTTGTTCTACGTGTAGTTGGCATTGCATCAACCTCAGGGGGAACGGCATGGAGCCAACAGATCCGGCGGAGCGGCCGTGGAACGCCCCGCCCCCGCCCCCGGTGCCACCGCTCTCACGCGGCGTCGACGTAGATCTGCGGGTCAGCAAGCGGCTGCTGTGGGTCGGCGGCGCCGCCTATCCGCTGCAGAACATCGCGCGGGTGTACACGCTCACCATCCACCCCAGGCGCAAGGAAGCCATCGTCCGCTTCTGCAGGAACGTCGCGATCACGCTGGCGGTCGCGATTGCCCTCACGATCCTCGGCGCCGTGGCCACCATAGGGAGTGAGGACGTGGGCGGCGGCATTATTACCTTCGTCTGGTACGTCACGGTGGCTGGGCTGATCTACTTCGTCGTGGAGCTGATCTCCGTATTGACGGCGCAGTCGCACTACGTACTTGCCGTCGAAACGTCCGGCCCGTCCACCGCGGTCGTGACCAGCGCCAACCGGGAACACCTGAACCAGCTCGTCGGCTACATCGCCCACGCGATCGAGAATCCCGAAACCGAGTTCCAGGTGAAGGTGGAGAGCATCACGATCAGCCCCAAGAACTACTACTTCGGGGACAACGTCAACATGTACGGCGGCACCGGAAACGTTGGGATGGCGAGCGCATGAGCGGCGACAGCTACTACTTCGGCGACAACGTGAACATGCACGGCGGGCGGGGCAACACCGGCATCGTCAAGAACCAGGCCGTGGCCGACGACGCCGCAGCGGTGTCTCCCGCACTGCAGTCGGCCGTTGAGGAACTGCTCCAGCTGGTCGAGGAACTCCGCGACCGGGTTCCGTCGGCGAGCGCCCAGGCCATCGATGAATCCCTGGCGGACATCAGCGCCGACGACGGCGCGCCGCCGCAGGACAGACACCGCGCTCTGATGGCCATCGCAGGCATCGCCGCGACGGTCGGCGTCGTCGGCCAGCCGGTCCTCGATGCGGTCAACAAGATCCTCGAACTGCTGGGTGCGCAGTAGGACGACATCGGCTACCGGCTAGCGGCGTCGGGACCGAGCTCGGGGCAGCTGCTGCGGCGATGTCGTTCGTGCGTTCACGTGCTGGACTCCTTGAAGCGTCCTCGCATCGGCCGACACGTTGTCTGGTTTGGTCTTGAGCGTTCTACCGAGGACCTGCACGCCGTCGGGCGTCAGGCTGCGGGGCTGCTTGGCGGCGAGTCACGCGATTCCCATCCGGCGGCGGCCCCGTGACCCGTCGCCCGCTGGGGTGTGGTCAGACGAGTCGACTGGAGTGATGTCGCAAGGCGTCTTCAGGTCGTGAGCGCTGAACATGGTCACGGGCCACGTCAGCTGGACCGAGGCCGTCACTAGGCGACCCGCCATGGTGAACGAGCCACCCCTTTGTCCGGTCACGCCGGCCAACCGATCTATGCGGAATACACCAAGGCGGCGGAGCCGCCGGTGGCTACCTCTACTGCGATCCGAGCCGGGGCCGGAGACTGGTACGGCGTCGGACGGGCTCACCCAGCTGACTCCACAGCCGATCTCCTGAGCGGAGCAGGGTCCAGCCGAAGGTGCGATGCAACATCAGCTCCCCGACGCCGAACCCACCCATCATCCGGACCAGGAACCCGGCCTGGTCCAGAAGACGATGCTGTTCGCGGTGGGTAGCACTGCTGAACCCTTCAGCGCGAGCACCAGCTTCGATCGCCTCCAGGCGTTTCCTCGCCTTCCACCGCTCTGTCCGTGCCTCGGCGTATAACTCAGCGTCAGTGAACACCCGCCCTCTCGCACGCCAAAACGACGCAACCCGCTTGCGGTGATACTCGATCGTGTCCTCCTCGATACCGCGGTTCGTATGGCGAGCCATGACATCTTGAGCGCTCTGCAGCTTCCTCAGGACTGGGGAAAGGCACAGAAATATCCCGAGGCGGCCATAGCCATCGAACTCGCAGTAGGTGTAGTCGGCAGCCTGGCGGATCTGTGCGGCGTCGTCGCGGTACCCGTTGGAGTTGGACGGGAGCTTGAACTCGACTCCGAAAACCGGGTCGTTGTCGAACCACGACCCAGGGTCACGAGGCCGGAGAACGGCGTCCAGACGCAGGGCCTTGCCGGTCGGGTGCCGTCCGGGGACTTCGCGCTGAATGTGGAAGTGCGGCCTCAGCTTGCCGAGGACGGTTTCGGCGAGCTGCTTCTCATTGGTGTATTGGCCGGGCTCAGGCAGAAGCAGGTCGGCGTAGTTCATGCAGTCAGGGTGGCACCGGTCTCTGATACCAGGTAGAGGGAAGGTTGAACTGCCCTGTGATCGATGGAGATCTCAGTTGATGGCTGTGAGCTGGAGATTCGTGGTTGCACGGTAGTTTCCTCGGTTCGGGGCCGGGGCGCCGAAGTCGCAGTCGTCGCAGTCCGGGACCTAGTGGCGGCCGGGCCCGGGAGGGCGCGGCGCTGCCGGTTGATAAGTAGTGAACAGGCGGCGGTCGGCGAACTGCCAGGGCGTTTTCGCGGCGGTGGTGAAGGCGGCAGGGCCTTCTGGGAGATGGGTGAGGACGCCGAGGAGAAGGGTGTGGGAGACGGCCAGGAGGGGGCCGTGGAGTTGGGCGGTGTGGTGGAGGAAGACGGCGCAGTGGCGGGCGCGGGTGTGGAGGTCGGTGAGGCTTTCGCCGTCTTCGCAGCGTAGGGAGGGGTTGGCGAGGCGGCGGGCTCGCCAGGCGCGGTAGGCCGGCGGGTAGGTCTCGGCGGTGCGGCCGAGGACGATGCTCGGGGCGCGCCATTCGGCGAGGAGGCAGGAGGTGGCCACGATCGGCAGGCCCGTGAGGTACGAGACGAGGGTGGCGGTCTGGCGGGCGCGGGGGATCGGGCTGGTGACGATCGCGGTGATGCCCTCGGGGAGGGGGAGGGAGCGGCGTACCTGGTCGCGGCCCTCCTGCGTGAGAGTGGCCTCGTGCGGGGCGTGGTAGCCGGGGCGGTGGCCTTCGTAGGCGCCGTGGCGCATGAGCCAGATGTCAGCCAAGAATCCAGCCTCCGTCCACGCGCAGGGTCTGGCCAGTGATGAAGCCGGCGTCGTCGGTGGCGAGGAAGGCGACGGCCGCGGCGACATCGTCCGGGCGGCCCCGGCGTTGGACGCACTGGCGGGCGAGCTGCCGGGCGCTCATGGCCTCAGGGTCGTCGACGACGGTGTCCTCGGCGAGAACGCGGATGGAGCCGGGGGCGACGCAGTTCGCGGTGATGCCGCCGGGGCCGAGTTCGCGGGCGAGGGCACGGGTGAGTCCTTCGAGGCCGGCCTTCGCGCTGATGTAGCCAGTGAGGTCGTGGCGGCCTGCAGTGGCGAGGACGGAACCGATGGTGATGATCCGGCCCCAGCCGGCGGCCGTCATGGCGGGGGTGAGCTCGTGGGCGAGGAGGTAGTGGCTGGTCAGGTTGGTGGCCAGCGCATCGTCCCAGTGGGTGGGCGTCATCTCAGGCCAGGGGCGGCGGGGGTAGGCGCCGGCGTTGCTGACCAGGATGTCGATCGGGCCGACCTGGTCGTGGGCCTGGTGGCAGAGGGCGCGCACGGCCTTGGCGTCGCGGAGGTCGGCCGCCAGAGAGATGGCGGTGCCGCCGCTGTCGGCGATATGGGTGGCGAGCTCGGCTGCGGCCTGGTCGTCGTGGAGACGGGCGAGGGCGACGGTGGCTCCGTCGGTGGCGAGTCGGCGGGCGATGGCCGAGCCGATGCCACTGGTGGCTCCGGTGACCAGGGCGGTGCGGCCGTTCAAGGGGCCGGGCATGGCGACTCCAGCGGGCAGAAGTAGGTGATGGGGTCGAAGGTGGGGCTCATGGCCTCGGCGAGCCGGGCGAGAAGGACGAGCCGGTCCTCGGGGGCCAGGTCGGCCAGGTTGTAGACGCCGAGGATGCGCATGGCCACGTAGGGACGGAGCAGGTTCGCCAGGTCCGCACCGGGCCAGAGGCGGTCCGCGATCGGCCGTACGAGCTGGTTCCAGTACGCGGTCACGGCGGCTCGCCGGGGCGCCGAGAGGCGCGGGGTGTAGTCGATGTGGATGGTGCTGGTGGTGGGGTCGACGGCCGCTCGTCGGAGTTCGGGCGCGTTGGCCGGGACGTGGGTGAAGGTGGCGGTGTGGTCGGCGAAGGCGGTCGGGTTGTACGTGGGGACGAGCCAGCCGCCGAGGGCGGAGGCGTACCAGAGGAAGTTCGCGAACTCGCCGGGGATGCTGTTCATCCCTGCGGTGTCGTAGTCGAACCAGGCGAGTGGGTGGGCAAGGTTGACGTCGGTGGGGTCGCCCTGGGTGAGGGCTGCCCAGACCGGCTCGGCGGTGGTGAAGTGGGAGCGGAGCCAGCGGAGGGTGGCGGCCCAGGCCAGGTGGTGCCGGCGACCGTTGATGCTCAGGGTGTAGGTGCCGAGGCGGGAGACCGGGGCGTCGATGAGGCCGTCGGCGATCAGGAAGTCCTTGCCGGCGTAGTACGTGTCGAGGCGGCCACTGGGTGCCGCTCGGTCCCAGTACAGCTTGCGGACGACGTGCGCCGGATCGGCCGGCCATGCCGTCGCGAGGATGACCGCGCGGTAAGCGGCCGTGAGTTGGTCCATGTAGGTGTGGAGGTCGCCGCTCGGCTCGTCCGCGTTGAGGAGGTCGAGCAGGAGGCCCTGGTCGGTGCCGCCGGGGAGACGTTCGTACGCGAGGAGGTGCCCGCCCGGCACGCGCAGGTGGGCGTGGAGGACGGGGACGCGGTAGTGCTGGGCCAGGTGGGCGTGGCCGCGGATCTCCTCGCGGGCCTCGGCCGGGTCGCGGGTGTACTTCAGGAGCAGCGGGCGGCCGAGGAGGTCGACGGGGCAGAGCAGGTTGCAGGTGAAGCGCCGTACCGGACCGAGTCGGAAGGGGCTCTGGATGGTCATTGCCTCACCCCGTTGAGCAGTTCGAGGCAGACTTGGGCCAGCGCGGCGGGCGAGAAGGCATCCATGTGGATGTTCGTGTCCGGGGCGATGACGTCGCGGACGGGGCAGAGGTCGCCCTGGTGCATGCGGTCGGACAGGTCGGTGGCGACGGCGTGGTGGTGCGGCAGGCCGGTGCGCCACTTGCTGTGGCTGTGGCGCGCGTACAGGCCGACGACCGGCGGGCTGCTGCCGTCCACAGAGCTTGCTCCTGGCACCGGTGGCTGGATTGGCGCCGCGCGGGAGGCGCGGAGCTCCGATGCTACGGCCGAGTGTCGCCTTTCAAGGCTCTATCGACAGGCTTGCCGCGCCATGGTGATCAGCTAGCGCGTACTGATCCAACTAGTACTCCAGCCGGACTTCTCCATTAGCGCTGGTCAACGGCTTGGGCGTGGAGAGTGTAGCGGGCTGGAATGGGAGTGGGACGGTCTTTGCCGGGCC